>JACDDG010000063.1 GCA_013817115.1 Parachlamydiaceae bacterium
GAAGTGACCCCATATTTCAAATATTGGGTCACTTCCGATCGTTCAACCGCGGGAGCTTTCGCGCAGCAAAAAACCTCAATTTGTGCCCGCGCGCAGTATAGTACTTCCAAAAACACAAACTGTATGGGCATGATCCATAATTTCTTGAACTTGCTTCTCACAAGGGAGGTGATGATTATGACTTATAGACTGCATATAATTCCTTTAATTTCTAATTGAAATATGATAATTGTAAAATATACAATTCGTACACTAATTATCATTTCAGTTATAAAATTAAATCAATGTACTTTTCGATAATTTTTCGACAGCGCGTGTTTCCAGATTATAAAATTTGCAAATAATAAAAATATTGGTTATAATTGTGGTAGAATAATATATCAATAAACATAATTATAAAATTTATTTAAGAGGTCTATATGTTAAATAACATAAAATCTGATGACGAGAGCGACAAGAATTCCATGACAAAAGAAAAAAAAGAGTCGCCCAACATGCAGCAACCACCAAGCTTATTCAGTCGCCTGATCGACGGCATAAAAAACACATTTGCACCACCATTGCCTCGTACGACTCCCCTACCTTTGCAAGGACGAATTAACGAAAGTCCGAGTAAGCAAGCAAACAAGATTCTTGATCACTTCTTAGATGTTGCGCAGAAGTTTGAAAAACATCTCGATGATGAATTAGTAATTCATGTTCAAACAGCAATGGAGTCGATAAAGCGAGACTTCCATCGCATTCAGAAAAAAGCATCTCAATCCACGAATAACCAAAACGAAGTTGTGTTACACAATTGGATGAAGAAAGCCAAGGGATGGATAGAACTCGATGCAAAGCTTCATGATCGAGCAGCCATCATCAATGCAGTGATTAAACAGCAATTTTCCGCATTAGATGAACTTATCGACCAAGATTTACAGCTTATTTTTGATTATGAAACTCATATTTTATCTGATCTTCCCATCGAAGCTAATGAAAAGAGCAAGATTGAACAAATGATTTTAACGAGTTTAACTCCTCATACACAAGCTTTGATAAAACTAAAAGCGCAACCGCCGACCCTAGAGTTACATAAATTTGCACAATGGAAAGAAACTATTGACCGCACCCGTGGGCATCATTTTGAAAAAGCACTTCACGCTATAGATGCTATTGTCGATAAAATATCACCTGCATCATCACTGCCAGTGGAACCAAATCAAAAGCTTGATGCTATAACATCCGAGATTGACCTTTTACAAAAAAAATCAACAATGACTTTGCAAGAAGCCTTTGAGCTAGTTGCACACAACGATGAAATCAAGAAAAAACTTGAGTCTTCTCTTTTAGCTTTACAGCAACAATCTCACAGGCTTAGCGGAGATTTGAATTTGACTCAAGATCATTTTGAACAACTTCAGGCTATTCAAAGCGATTTAGAGCAAATTGAAGGCATGCTACATCAAAACTAAATAGCTCCAAATCACCAGTCAAAAGTTTGAGAGAAAAACACGGCGATCAACTCTTCGTGATAAATTTTTTTTGACTCGCAAAATCACCCGTCTGCAAAGCATGATTTTCGCGCTGCCCAATTGTGCATATTATTTAAACTTAACTCCCAATCCCCATTATTCCTATTTGAAATTTATCCATCTGTCTGCTAAACTAAAAATGTTCAAAAAGGAGACAAGCTGCTATGTTGCGCATCTATAAAGAGTCCGAAAAAGAAAATTCGCTTCCAGTTTTTCAAGAAGCGCCTCTGCAAAACCAAACTAATGATGGAACGATTCAATTCGATCATGCAGGAAACAAAATTTATTTTATTAGTTTAGGCTGCCCACGTAACCTCGTAGACAGTGAAGTAATGTTAGGAATTCTATTAAAAGCCGGCTATGAAGTCGCACCCGATCTTACCGAAGCTGATTACTTGGTCATTAATACATGTGGCTTTTTAGATGCATCACGAACAGAATCGATGGAAACCATTGAAAATACTCTAGCTGAAAAAAAATCTACAGCTAAGCTCATTGTCACTGGATGCATGGTACAAACTCATAGTGATGACATCAAAAAAACCTTTCCTAAAATTGACTACTTTTTAGGTTCAGGGGATATTGAAGGAATTCTTAAAGCTGTTGAATCGACTCATCAGGGCGAACAAATAACCCGTGCTAGAAGCTATCTTGAAGCCGGTGAAGTTCCTCGCCAATTATCTACTCCTAAACATTATGCTTATTTAAAAATTGCTGAAGGCTGCCGCAAACGTTGCAGCTATTGTATTATTCCTGCCATTAAAGGCCCTTTAAAGAGCAAAAGCCAAGAGCGCGTTCTAAAAGAATTCAACATGCTCCTAGGTCAAGGGGTTAAGGAAATTATCCTGATTGCCCAAGATCTTGGTGATTATGGTAGAGATCAGGGATCTAAGAATCTACAAGCACTTATAGATCTAATCAAAGCTATGCTAGAGATTGACAAACCCTTTTGGCTAAGACTGCTGTATTTATACCCTGATGAGATCACTGACGAGCTTATAGCGCTAATCCAGAGCGATAAGAGAATCTGCCCTTACCTCGACATGCCAATTCAGCACATCAACAACGACGTGCTTAAGTCAATGCGTCGAACAACATCCCGCGAAGAGATTATTTCGACAATCGAAAAATTACGCGCCATTGTGCCGGATGTTGTCATTCGCACAAGCTTAATTGTGGGCTTCCCCGGAGAAACAGACGAGCAGTTTGAAGAACTTTGTGAATTTGTGCAGAAGTATCCTTTAGACAATATTGGGGTCTTTAAGTTTTCAAGAGAGCCGAAGTCGCATTCATATAACTTGGAAAATCAAATTCCGGAAGACGTTAAAGAAAAACGCTACCATCGCCTCATGCAAATCCAGAAGAAGATCGTGAAGAAGCGCAATAAAGCTCTTATTGGCAAAAAAATTGAAGTAGTGGTAGAAGGTTATCATCCTGAATCCCAGCTGCTCATGCGCGGACGTTATAAAGGGCAATGCCCTGAAATCGACGGGATGATCATTATCAATGATGGCCGCACTGTTAAAGCCTTCGGCGAGCGCTACATGCTCGAAATCACTGATGTTGCTGATTATGACCTTGTAGGTAAGACACTTAATCCTATTGAATAACGGTACAAACCGTAAAGGTTGACATGCAAAATTTTAGACCTATTTTCTATGACACAGAGACTACGGGCGTACGCCCAGCAGTTGATCGCATCGTTGAGATCGCCGCATATGATCCAGTGCGAGAAAAAACGTTTGAAATGTTTGTCAACCCCGGAATTCCTATTCCTCAAGAAGCCTCTAATATCCACGGAATCTCTAATGAGATGGTGGCAAGTAGTCTAACTTTTAAAGATGTCGGAATCCAATTTGCCGAATTCTGCGGAGAAGATGCAATTCTCATTGCGCACAACAACGACACATTTGATATGGTTTTTTTGCGCAATGAGTCAACACGTCATGATTTTACATTCCCTGACTGGAAGTTTGTTGACAGCCTAAAGTGGGCCAGGCGTTATCGCAGAGATCTGCCTCGCCACACCTTACAATTTCTACGTGAAATGTATGGCATTATCGCTAATAATGCTCACAGAGCCTTAGACGACGTAGTCGTCCTTCACCAACTTTTTGTGGCTATGACGGATGATTTACATATTTCTGAAGTTTATAATCTACTGAATCAACCACGCGATCTTCAACACATGCCTTTTGGAAAACATCAGGGCGTGCCCCTTAAAAAGTTACCAAAGGATTATGTCACATGGCTAGCTAAAAATGGTGCTTTCGACAAACCGGAAAATCATGAGCTAGCGAAAGGGTTGCAAAAAGTCGGTTTGCTGCCTTGACTCCTCAATAATTTTTATAAATATCTTTCTGTAATCGACATCTACTATAAGAATGATAAGTTTGCCTTTAAAGAATTCTATAATTTCCACTACGAATTCTGTAAAGATTTTCTTCTGCATGGATTTTTTTAAACTTCTGGATAAGGATCTCTTACGGGTGATTCGATTTTACGTTTTATTCAAATTAATTCTTTTTTGGGAAATTAGGACATGTTTTTAAACGCAATGCGACTCAATTCAATTCGTAATTTACAATAGCTTAGCATAAAGCACTCCACGCCACCCGCCCCTTCGCCCTTTGTTATGGCACCTGCGAGAACTGACCCGAAGTCCACATGCGCTCAAAAGCAGGGCAAGATGCAAGCAACTCTTCTTTCGAGCCCTCAGCAATCTTCCTGCCTTTTTCGATGTAGATGATGCGGTCAGCACCCTCGATGGTCGAAAGACGATGTGCAATAATTACCTGCGTCATTTTGCCACGTAAATTATCAATCGCCCGCTTTATGTGCATTTCACTCAGCGTATCTAACGATGAAGTAGCTTCATCCATGACTAAAATCGGAGCCTGCTTAATCAGAGCTCTAGCTATCGCAAGACGCTGCTGTTGACCTCCAGACAAATTCTTACCGGCTTCAACCAGCTCAGTATCATACCCTTTTGGAAGACTCGTAATAAACTCATCCGCATATGCAGAAATCGCTGCAGCCTCCATCTGCCCTTTAGGGAAAGTTCGTCCAAAAGCAATATTATTTCCAATTGTATCGACAAAAAGGAAGGGCTTTTGTGGTACGAAAGCAATACTTTCGCGTAACGAGGCTTGAGTGTAATCCGCTAATGGAACTCCGTCAATGCGAATTTCCCCTTTTTCAACATCATAAAGACGCGGTAGCAGTTGAACAATCGTTGATTTACCTGCTCCTGTAGGTCCGACAATTGCGACGCACTCCCCTTTACGAATTGTAAAACTGAGATCTTTTAAAATCCAATTGTCACCATAGCGAAACGATACATTGTCGAATTCAATGTTATCTTCAAATGATGTCAATGCTTTTGCGTCTACTTTATCAGTAATATCCGGTTTCAAAGCCATCACTTCATAGAGACGTTCAGCGGCAGCAATTCCACGTTGAATATGGCTATTTTCTTCTGCAAATTTTTTGATTGGCTCATAGAAAATGTAAAGAAGACCGCAATAAAAGAAAACTTCGGATGTGCTCATTTGCAAAATATAAAGACCATAGATCAATGCCGTCGCCAAACAGAGCATGCCAATAGTATGGACAATTGGTCTTGAAGAAAGATCATAACGAGCACTACGCCTTTCTAAGGCTGCCATCTTTTCATTTGATTCTTGATATTTCCTAAGTGAAAAATTTTCCATTGCAAAAACTTTTACTGTCTGGACTCCTGACAAAAAGTCGAGAAGAACTGAAGTGAAACGCTCCTGATTCTGTTGTATCTGCTTGGAGATGCGCTTGACCCGTTTAGCTAAAAAAATAATCGGTAAAATGATGAAAGGAAAACCAACAAAAATGATCAAAGAAAGCTGCCATGATGTCAAAAAGCATAAGGTCAATGTTGTTACAGCGACAAAAGGGGTTTGAATGTAGTTCACAAGGCACGCATTGATTGCTTCAGCAATTAATGCCGCGTCACCCACGACTCTCGATGATAGACTGCCGCTGTTGTACTTGAAAAAAAAGGAAAGAGGTAAGCTTTGAATATGCTCGAAATACTGCCTGCGCAAATCTCTGCTAACATGAATAGCTATCAAACGTGTTGTAAAACGATACAGAAACAAGGTGATTGCTTTAAACAAAGCGACAAAGATCAAAAGGATAACAAGATTTCTTAAATTTTTAGTGACCGGAAAATACTGATCGATCAGTGCAATCCCTTTGACGATGATATCTCCGCCCTTCTTTTTAGCAAGGTAGGCGTTGGCTTCATCCGGGGTGATATACCCCTTTCCTTGAGTATCAATCAGATCCCAGTTTGCAATAATATCTTCTTTTAAAATGCGCTTAACACTAATCTGAGTGCTTTGCCCTGCTTCTGCTTCCGCTTTTACTTCGGTCCCAAATAGATCAAAAAAACCTGGGCCGCTTTTTGTGATGATCCCTATAGAAAAGATTTCCATTTGCGAAGCTAAAGTCACAAGGCACATGAGCATAAAAGTTACAGCCAACAACGTTATATTATGTCGGCTCTGAAACGCTGTTTTAAGCAGAAGTTTCATGACTTTTGATCTTGAGCGCTACTATATACACCCATTCTTCGAAATTTCAAATAGCGTTGTTCAAGGAGTGTTTCCTTAGGAATAACTTTAAGAATTTGCCATTGCTCTAGAATGTAGTTTTTTACAGAATTACACATCTGCTGTGGATTTTGATGTGCTCCGCCAGGAGGCTCTTGTATGACACTGTCGATGACATGCAGCTGTAATAAATTTTCGGAATTCAATTTCAGTGCAGATGCTGCTTCTACGCTCTTAGTAGAGTCTTTCCACACAATCGACGCGCACCCCTCCGGAGAGATCACAGTGTAATAAGCATGCTCCAACATAGCTACGACATCCCCAACCCCCATTCCTAAGGCACCACCGGAGCATCCTTCACCGATAACAATGACAATAATTGGAGTCGATATTCGGCTCATTTCTAAAATGTTCAAAGCTATCGCCCGCCCTTGCCCTCGCTCTTCAGCTTCAAGCCCGGGATAGGCTCCAGGAGTATCTAATAAAGAAACAATTGGCAAATTAAACTTTTCAGCCAGTTGCATAAGGCGCAAAGCCTTACGAAACCCTTCAGGGTGCAACATGCCAAAGTTATGCTTTACGCGAGATTCTGTATCGTTACCTTTTTCTTGACCTATGACAACGCACTTCATACCAGCTATTACAGCAATACCGCCAATGATTGCGGGATCATTACCAAAAGTACGATCTCCACAAAGCTCATGAAAACTATCGCAACACCCTTTGAAATAATCAATTGTATGTGGACGGCGAGGATGGCGACAGATCTGTATTCGCTGCCAGGGGGTCAACTTGGCATAGATCTCTTCCTTAAGTGTTTCAAGTTTCTGTTCGAATTTGCGAATTTCAGAATTGAAAAGAGGGTTACCTTGATTTTGTTTTTTTAAATGCTCAATCGTTTTAACGTACTCGGAAATTTGTTTTTCATGTGGCAATAAATCTTGCATAATTCTCCTTTGCAATGAACAATTTTATGACTGATTAAAAAACATTATTCTGTAATTTCAATACCAGGAAGCTTTGCTTCAAAAAAATCATTTACTAATTCAATGACTGTCGGTTTAGTTATTAAAATCGCAAAAAGCTCTTCTATATCTGCTGTGGCCAATCTAACGCAGCCATCGCCCTCGTATTTTCCAAGGCTTGAACAATTTTCTGCAAGCACACCCGCTTTATTTGGTGCCCAAGGTACTCCATGAATGCCAAAACCTTTAGCAGGAACGGTACAACCAGTAACTTCTTTTTCGAAAGGAATCCATCTGGAACCAAAGATACGCACCATTTCGACCTTCTGGCCGTTGTGATGTCCTTCCATTTTCGGCTCATAACTCATGACTTTGCTTCCTAAAGAATACTTTCCAAGAGGCGTCAGCAACCCTGAAGCTTTTTGGCCATCCGGACGCCCTAGTCCTACTTGATAAGACTTCAATAGAAACCGTTTATTTGCATCGACATCAATAGCATAGAGCCACAATTTGCAACGGCTAGTATCTACAAGCAGGTGGAAATTGATGTTTTTGTCTTTGCGAAAGACATTAAAAGTATCACCTTCAGCGATATTTTGACGTAGATAATCAGGCTTTCCATTTAGGCTTCGAGCAATAAAATGCCGTGATGAACTATAATGACTAGCATAATCAGAAAGCCAAGCTGGCCGTCCTTTCAGCCAGGAGACTCTACTTTTATATGTAATTGTTTCCACGAAGGGGAGTTTGGGTTCCCCCTTGTTGAAAAGCTGATAAATGCGGTCCGTATTCGGTAAGGGACGGTCACGCTCAATATTTTCAGGACGTGGTGACACATCGATTGTAGAATTTGTTGCAAGAGCAACAACAGCCTCTTTAACCGCTGCAGGTTTTGCAACCTGTGGAGGAGAAGGATCTTGCGTCGCAACTTGCACTTCCCTTTCTAATAAGATAGGTATGGCAACTGCAATTGGCGTTGCTTCAGTTTTAACTTTTGAGCTAGTCTTTCCTGTTTTAAAAAACGCGAGTACACCAATAGTGGTAAACAGGAGAGCAGTGGCTATAACGAGAAATTTAGGGAAGGTCATGTTGGGAGTCCTTCAAGTGACACAAGGATTTTTGCACTTATCCTAGCATTATAATGGGTTAAGCAAATTATGCCAACCGAAATCAATGTTTATCAACACAAAATTTTAATTAAGAATGGAAATATGATAAATTCTTTTTCTTCGCGATGTTTAAATTAAATTTGTTTGCGTTATTCTTTCTTTAGATTCTAGTGAATCTACACCTCGTCCATTTTTGTTTTGACTCCCTAGAGAAATTAGAGTAACTTCAAAAATATTATCTTAAAAGGCTTTTACGAAACTGAAAAAGGAGCATATATGGCGTTATCTAATTCATTAGTTGACTGGAATTTGGGGGGGATTTTAGTCCAAGGGGCAAAAGGTTTTATTAATTATTGCACCGGCACATCACCATCTCCAAAATATAACCCAGCCTTTATAGACCGTCTTGAACCTTTAAGCTTAATTATTAGCTTAGCAATTGCCTCGCTGTTGCCAGCAAAAAGTAAACCATCCTTAACTAATCACCGAATCATTTGGCATCCTCCCATGCCTATGGGAACTGTAATTACACTCGATTGGCAATGGCTCTATCGCAAGGGTAATAATTATTTAGGCTACGAAATTTCGGACCATCTTATCATCATTCCTAAATATTCAGAAGCAATTGAAAAAGCTCTAAAAATGCACATTTCGCTCAAACCCGACCAAGCAGCCAAGTTGAGCGGACTTTTTAATCCTGCAATTGGAGGATTACAAAAACACCTAGAAACATACTCTGGAAAAATGGACGGGTCGATCGACAAAATTAATGCATGTATAAATCTAATCGAAAATTCCCAAAGAACATCTCAGGTGATGAATTTATTAAAAAAATCCCCATCGGTTAAAATAACAGGAGTCACAGCGGGTAATTCCCCTACCAACTCTCCATCGATGACTTCTTTCAATACTTCTTCGAGTTTTCAAGGTTTAAAAGATTCCCATAAGGAAAATGACGTTTTTGAAAAGAAATCCCCTGATTCAAGTCAAATGGATTCTAGTAAGATGAAAACTAGAGACACTGCAGAATTAAAGATAGAGGCTATGCCTTCTTCTGTATCTGAAAATAAGGGAAGTATTGAGGTTGATAAAGACAACGTTAATATGACCAATAAACCGGAAAATTCAGATAAAAGAAAATCAACAGAAATTATCTCTTCTTCTCCAAAGCAAGGCATCATTGAGGCTAAAGACAAAGTTATTAACAATAAATTGGAAGATTCTGGTAAAAAAGCATCGTCAGAAATTGAATTGGACAAAATCCTACCAATAATAGTGGCAGAACAGATAAATTTTCCTGAGCACAGTTCAGAAATTATAGCATGTATGAATCCATCCTCAAATATTAAACTGACCACACTTGATGAGGCAAATAAAATGATTTGGGAAAGTCAGCATCACTTTATTGAAACTATTGTCAATTTATTTAACGAAGCCAGCTCGATTCCGGAAAGCGATCGCGGGAGTTCTCTTAAGTTTAAAAATTGTTTAATTACTATAGACAGTATCATGAATCTATTATGTAGTGAATTTGAATGCCTACTAGAGGAAAACAGTAAAAACGGACTTGCCCCAAAAATTTAATTCTTTGTACTTGTGGTTACGCTCTTATGTGGTTTCTCGCACCCCAACCGGCCGCGTCAATGTAATGATTTGAACCCCGGGTCCCGATATCGCTGCACCCGGCGGGTAGGGGCGCGAGAAAGCCACAAAGAGCGAAACCAGAATTGTAAACCCTTCATCACTTTGCATAATGCTAGTCGGTTTATACCGAAGTGCGTCCAAATTTTGGATTTTTGGCTTTGAGAAAGCTCCAGCGATTAAGCGATCAAAAACGACCCCATATTATAA
>JACDDG010000064.1 GCA_013817115.1 Parachlamydiaceae bacterium
CACTTACAGTTTTTGAAGTAGGGTTTAGTGACCTACTTCAAAAACTGTAAGTGACTCAAGGTCAAAAATGCTTAGAAAATTCGCCACTACAATCCCTGAAGTCGGGTTAAAACTGATCTTTTAAAAACTGATCTTTAGCTTTCATTCGTTGCTGAAGAAGCTTGAGCTGGCTCTTGATTAAGTTCTGCACCAGACACTTCAACTGCAGCATTATTAGCAGCGAGAGCAGCACGACTAGTTTTACTTCTAAAACGAGGTTTAACTTTAGAAGCTTTACCTGAAGTTCCACGCAAGTAGTAAAGTTTGCTGCGTCGTACGCTTCCTTCTTGGATAAGTTCAATCTTAGCTATACGTGGGCTATGTAGTAGGAAAACTCTTTCCATTCCTTCGCCGTAAGCGACACGGTGCACAGAAAAAGTTTCAGAAAGACCTGAACCTTTACGCGCTATAACTGTTCCGGCAAACACCTGAACACGTTCCTTTTCACCTTCGATGATGCGAGTATGAACTCGTATGCTATCTCCGACTCTGAAATCACAAACCTGAGATTTCTGCTGGCCTTGCTCCAACTTTTGAATAATTGACGCTTTGCTCATGATGAATCTAGTCTCCTAAGTATTTTAATAAATCAGGACGCACGCGCTTTGTTTTGTGTATCGCTTGCGCTTTGCGCCATTTGGCTATTTCTTGATGATTGCCACTGAGCAAAACCTCAGGGACATGCATCTCTTTAAATTGTTCCGGCCGAGTATAATGCGGGCAATCTAGGATCCCCATTTGATCTCGTCCGCCTTCAAAGGAATCCTCGTTGGCAGCTTCTGCATGTCCTAAAACGCCAGGAATAAACCGCACTACCCCTTCGACGAGAACCACTGCAGCTGCACATCCACTTGTCAGGACATAATCCCCGATGCTAACTTCTTCGATCTCTTCACTTTCGATAATGCGTTGATCGATCCCTTCATAGTGTCCACAGAGCAATATCAAGTGAGGGTGCGAAGCTAATTCGCGGCACTTGGCTGCAGTAAGCACCTTCCCTTGCGGTGAAAGATATATCAATTTAGCAGCAGGAGCTCTGACGCTATCAATTGCACGCACTACCGGCCCTGGCATCATCAACATCCCCGGACCACCCCCATAAGGGCGATCGTCTACTCTGCGATGCTTATTGTCAGCGAAATCGCGAATATCGATCAGATTGATGTCCAGTTTCCCTCTCTGTTTAGCTCGTTTTAAGATACTTTCATCAAAAGGACCTCGAAAATAAGCCGGAAACAGAGAGAGAATGTCAATGTGCATGCGTTATTAAGCTGAAGCAGCAGCCGCTTTACGGGCCTTACGTTTAGCTCTATCTTTGTTACGGCGAGCCAAAATTTGTTCAGTTTGTGCGCGCACTACGCTTGGCGCAGCTGTGTGAACTAAATTTTTAACGCTTTCTGTCATTTGAGCTCCAAGGGAGATCCAATGTTGGATGCGATCAGCTTTGATGCACAAAGTTTGATCAACTTCTGTTTCATGCGGATTATACCAGCCGAGAGCCTCGAGGTATTTTCCATCGCGACGTGAATTAACGTCCATAACTACAACGCGATAAACCGCATTGTTTCTACGACCTTGTTGCCGTAATCTAATTGCTAACGCCATTGGGATCCTCCCATCATCTTTTGTAGTTGTTTCATATTCGGCATATTTTTAAAAAGCTGTTTTGCCTGCTTAAACATTTTTGCCAGCTTGTTGACATCGTCAATTGACGTACCACTGCCCTTTGCAATTCTTTTACGACGAGGTACTGAAAGTTCATCTTCTTCAGAACGCTCGCGCGGCGTCATTGATTGGATGATCGCTTCTGATTTATAAAACCCCTTCTCGTCGATATCTAACTCTTTCATCGCGCTCATTCCAGGCAACATTCCGAGGAGCCCTTTGAGAGACCCCATCTTTTTAAGCATCTGCAATTGGCCTAAAAAGTCCTCGTACGTAAAGGTTGCCGTACGCATTTTGTGTTCGAGTTTTTTGACATCTTCCTCGTTAATATGCTCTTGCGCTTTTTTCACGAGGTTAATGGTATCCCCCATCCCTAGGATGCGGTCAGCCATTGATGCCGGATTAAATAATTGTAAATCATCGACTTTTTCGCCGATACTCTCAAATTTCAACGGTTTCCCGGTTACTTCACGGATAGAAATCGCCGCACCACCGCGGGTATTACCATCAAGCATCGTCAATACTGAACCGCTGATAGCAACGCGTTTATTAAATTCGGCTGCGCTGTTAACAGCGTCCTGTCCAGTGGTTGCATTAGCCACAAAAAGAACTTCCGAAGGCTTAATCACCGCTTGTAATTTTTCAAGCTGGACCATCAATTCTTCATCAACATGCAGGCGCCCTGCAGTGTCAAAAATCAGAAGATCGTGCTCTTCATCCTTAGCTTTTTTAATAGCTGCATGCGTAACTTTTATGGGATCCTTCTCGTTAGCGAGAATGAATACCGGCACACCAATTTGCTCGCCTAATATCCGCAATTGATCCATTGCCGCAGGACGTTGCAAGTCGCAAGCAACTAACAAGGGCTTTTTGCACTCCCCCTTTTTTACTAGATAGCGAGCCAATTTAGCACATAAAGTCGTTTTACCAGCTCCTTGGAGGCCACACACCATAATAGAGGCAGGCTTATTTCCAATATTGAGTTTAGCCTCGGCACCACCCATTAATTGCATGAGCTCGTCATGAACTACTTTGATAAACTGCTGTCCAGGTGTCACTGATTTAATGACAATATCACCTAGAGCTTTTTCTTTGATACGTTTGACAAGCTCTTTAGCAACACTATAATTGACATCAGCATCCAATAAGGCAAGGCGTACTTCACTGACAGCTTCAGCAATGTTGCTTTCAGTCAGCTTTTTTTGGCCTGCCAACTTGGAAATCAAGCCATGCATTTTTTCTGTTAAAGTTCCGAGCATACTTACAAACTCCAGTGTAATTAGTAGCTTACTAAAAAAAGTCATTCAAGTTCAAGGAAAAAGAACGATAAACGCAAAGAAGCTTAGGCAAAAATCTTTTATACAAGTTCGCCCCCCTTCTAACAGCAGTTTCACACCAGCCAGACGGAGAGAACTTGCACCAAAAATTGCAACCGAAATTTACCGGCATTGAAAATTCCGTTAATCCGTTAACAAGAACATAAGCCCATATTCTCAGCTTGCCAACACTCCATCAACCCAACTTTTCAAGTTCAAGAAAAAAGAAACGATCATGCCCGGACCAATCTTGCAGGAGTTGCATTTTTTTTACAGCACAATCTTTAAAAATATCTAAAACTGCTTCGCCTTGCTTACTTCCAATTTCTAACCACATCTTTCCACCTGGAAGCAAGAACTGCGGCAACGCTTTCGCCAATTGTTTATAAAATGCGAGCCCATGATCGGCAGCTACTAACGCCATCCTTGGCTCATAACTACGCACTTCAATTTCTAAGTCAGAAAATTCTTCTTCGGAAACATACGGGGGATTGCAAACAAAATAATGCGCAGCTCGTCCTTTTAATGGTTCAAGAAAATCCCCTTCACAGAATTCCACTTCAACTTCATTTAATTCCGCATTTTTACGAGCTACCACAAGCGCTTTTGAAGATAAATCTGACAAGACAACTTTAATTTCAGGAAAACGGCGTTTTAACGCGATTCCTATACATCCGGAACCACAACACATATCGACCAATAACTTATCAGCCCGATCTTCCTTGGCAAGATTTGTTGCTATTGAGTCGACTAAAATTTCAGTTTCTTGGCGAGGAATTAAAACATCATGCCCTACATTTAAAGTGCAGTCAAAAAATTCGACCTTTCCTCGGATGTACTGCATTGGCTCACCTACAGCGCGACGTTTTAGAAGATTACGACATTTTTCAAGCTCATCTTCGTTCAATGGGCGATCAAATTGAACATATAAATCTAGAGGACGGATGTCGAGGCTAAAACTAATCAGGTCGATTGCTTCGCGACGCCCATTTTTGACTCCCTTTTTTTCAAGAAAATCTGCAGACAAATTGACAATTTCTAAAAGGGTCTTCATGAAGCTAAGTTCTCAAGTGAGTTTTTCTTGGCGAAAATGCGCTACTAAGGCTTGTGAAATCTCATCTAAATCTCCTTGAAGAATTCGATCAAGATTGTACTTTGTTAAATTAATGCGATGATCTGTCAGGCGATTTTGAGGAACGTTATAAGTCCTAATGCGCTCGGATCGATCTCCGGAACCTACTTGTAAGGCCCTAGTAGATGACATAGCAGCATGCTGTTTCTGCAGCTCTACTTCTGCAATTTTAGCTATCAATATGCGCATCGCCTTGTCTTTATTCTTGTGCTGACTGCGCTCGTCTTGACATGTAACGACAATTCCGGTGGGGAGGTGAGTAAGCCTGACAGCACTATCAGTTGTATTGACGTGCTGACCACCTGCTCCGGAAGAGCGATAGGTGTCAACTCGCAACTCTTTTTCGTCGATAACTACATCACTGGTTTCGTCTGGCTCTAGCAACACTGCAACAGTAATAGCTGAAGTATGCACACGCCCTTGCGCTTCAGTTTCCGGAACACGCTGGATTCGATGAGTGCCCGATTCGTATTGCATGAAGCGATAGACATTAGGCCCGGTAAAGACCATGACATACTCCTTGAAGCCGCCCATATCTGAGGGGGTACAAGAGAGCAGCTCATACTTCCAACCTCTTTGGTCGGCATGTAATTTGTACATTCGCACACAATCAGCAACAAAAAGAGCCGCTTCCTCGCCTCCGGTACCGGCTCTCAATTCTACAATTGTGTTTCGACTATCGTTTGGATCCGGCGGAATCAAGATCCCTTCCAATTCCTGACTTAATTTTTCGATAGTGCTTTCAACTTCTGCACTGTCAGCTTTCAATACTTCGATAAAATCTGCATCGGTTTCTCCGGAAAGCATTTTTGCATTGTCTACGCGCTGCTGTTCAAGCTTTTGCAATCGCTCCCAAATTGAACTGATTTCAGACAAATAAGCATGCTCTTGCGTCAACTCTTTGTATTTGCGTTGATTATCAAAGACATTTACGCTACCAAGTTGCGCTTCGACCTCAGCTAGGCGGCTGAGAAGCTTTTTGACTGCAGTTTCCATGTAAGTATTCAGTTCCTCTATCGCTAAGCGCAAAGCGCAGATATTTCGTCGTTCATTTCATATGACTTATCGTTTGATAATTTACTTACGAAAACGCTTGTTAAACTTATCAACACGCCCTTCTGTATCCACGAGGCCTTTGCCGCCAGTGAAGAAAGGATGAGAAGTTGAAGAGACTGAAACAAGACAAAGAGGGTACTCGACACCTTCGAAAACTCCCACTTCTTTAGATTCCAAAGCTGAACCACACACAAATTGATGGCCTGTTGAGGAATCCTTAAAAAGGACTTGTTTATAATTGGGATGGATATTTTTTTTCATTGCTGATGCTCCAATGGCTTCACTATTTTTGGTTCTATCGCTTCATTTTAAAGAAATGGATCTAATAATACAAGCTTAAAATATTGTGGGATATTTCAAAAATACCCTAGACTTCTCTTTCTCCACTTTGATATAATCAAATTAACAAGGGAAATTTTAAAACCATATGAGCTATACTCTCTCACAAGGATGGGGCCCAAACACCACATCTCGCACCCTTACCTATATAATCGGTAGCATTGCTGTTATTAGCATTTTTTCAGCTTTGCTAGATGGAATCTTTGTCTACTACCTCGAAATGAACGGCACTCAGTCTTTCCTTAGTCTTTCCTGGAAAGGTCTAACCAATTGGTACATTTGGCAACCATTTTCGTACCTATTTGTACTCCCTTCCGGTAATGGAGGTCTCTCGCTTTATTTTTTTATTGAGCTTCTTTTTGACATGTATATTCTATGGATTATGGGAAGCGCTCTTTTAGCACGAGCCGGAGCCCAAGCATTCTGTCGCTTTTTCTTTTCTACAGGAGTTATTACCGGCCTTTTAACATTGCTCTGGATGCCCGTTCTACAGCAATATTCCACTCTAGCGGGCCCTACAGCTCCAATAATTGCTATCATGATGGTTTGGACGATGCTCCATGCTGAAAGTGAACTTTTACTCTTCTTTTTAATTCCCGTGAAAGCAAAATGGCTTTTTTTAGGGCTACTCGGAGTTTTCCTACTAACCGACCTATCGCACCTTAACTTCATTCACATCACCTTCATTCTCCAAAGTGTACTTATTGGATATCTGTACGGAACAATGATTTGGGGACTAAAAGGCCCTTTTACTATTAGTTCTAAAATAGACAATTTTTTCATCAATTTTGGTAATAAGTTAAGATCTTTATCGTTTATGGGAAAATCAGATCCTATGACCTCTGATAAAGATACCAAGATTCTTGACTTTCACAATGGAACCCCTTATCTGGATGACGATGCTTTCATGGATCAAGCCTTAGAAAAGATATCTAAGCATGGTGAAAGATCCCTCACCTGGAGTGAACGGTCTCGCATGATGAAAATTTCTGAAAAAAAATATCCCCGAAAATAATTCGCTCATGTAGCTATTGAGGCAGGAGTCAGGATCCTTCACTTTGAAGAAAAGACTGTATGCCGAAGAGCGTTCAAATTTTGGATTTTTGGCTGAGAAAGCCCTGGGATTAAGCGATCAAAAATGACCCAATATTATAATATGGGGTCGTTTTGATCGCTTAATCGCGGGAGCTTTCTCTTTACCAAAAACCTAAATTTGAACGCTCTTCGGTATAATTCCTCATGATTATTTCCGATAGAGGGGCGAAGGCTATGTCTCGCTTTGTCTTGAATTGCCTTAAAAAATTTAAGATAGAAATCAAAGGCAAATATAACGTGTTCGTTTAATGAAGCCGAATATAATCCCTATTTATAACTATCTTGTCAGGCTTAAATTCTGATTTTAGATTTCCTCATTGACAAACAACTAATACACATGCTATAATTTATATATTATTATTTTAAAAAGGAGTTGTATGCAAAATAATCAAACTTTGCCATTAACAATTTTAAGCCCTAATAACTCTCGAACATTTCATATTAACTTAGCTCCGAAGCATAAAAGATCCATTTCAGCACAGTTTCGCGCCAAGTTAGCTCCTAACAATATTCACTACTTAGAGCTAGAACTATTTAAACAAAGACTTCAGGGTGATCAAGCAACCTCATCCCATCACACTTATTTAGCCAGTTATGACAGAGTTCGTTGGTACCGCTCGGTATTTTTCGCTTTTGGAATTGTTTTTCTAGGTTTGAGCGTCTTGATTTTCCATCAAAAATTAGTTTTTTTTGCTGGATTATTTGGAGGTATCAGTACTGCGACTAAAAATATTTTAGCGAGTTTTCCTCTTTTATTGGCCTTAGTGTCAATAGGAATGGGCTACTCTTTATGTATTGCCAAGGAAGCTAGCGGAACTCTTGCGGAGAAAGCTAAACGAAAGCTAATACGTTCCTATGCACGTAAACGCATTAAGCAGGGATTCCATGGATTTGCTTTTTTAAAGAATGATATGGGTAAACAATCTGTTTTAAAGCATCAATACATTGAGGCTCTAGACCTTATAACTGAGCAACATGATGAAACGTTACACCTTCTTCAAAAAATTCAAAAATATACGCTGATCGATCCTTGTTATCGAGAGCTTCTTTTCAACCAAGCGCTAGCTGAAATGAACGACCGCATGCAAAACATCGTAACCACATTTCACTAAGCGAAGACGTAGAGATGCAGAGGAAGGCAAGGAAAGGCAGAGAAAGACAGAGAAGGACGTGGAATTACCTTTCGTAATGTATAAAGTTTTATTCAACACAGAGACACAAAGACACAAAGGCACAAAGAGTTGTAATTTTTAAACATCTTTTTCAGGGAAGGTTTTTATAAGATGTACCACGAAAGCTACCCTAAGGTACAGATTTTTTTTGAGAGATATTTTAAATAATACTCTTTGTGCCTTTGTGTCTCTGTGTCTCTGTGTTGAATAAAAACTTATACATTATGAAACGTATTCCACATCCCTTTTCTGTTTTCCTTTCCTCGATTTCCTCTGCGTCTCCACGTTTAAAATGCCCAAGAAATAGGGACTACGTAGGCGTCATTTCCAAATAGCCAGCAGCCTTCGACAATTTAGTCGTCAATCGCTATGAGAATTCACCTCCTGCAGTCTTACACATTTTGGCCTTAAACATGGGGCTATTGCATCTTGTGATGCACATGATTCGCACAATATTATTGCAGTTGGTTGTAGTGATGAAAAAATTGCAAGGGCAGAGAATTTACTAATTACTCAGCAAGGAGGAATCGCAGTTGTAGATGAAGATGGGGAGCATGGTTTGCCCTTGCCGGTAGCAGGGATCATGAGTGCCGCAGATGGGTATGATGTTGCTAAGGCCTATAGCGTAATGGATGCGAGAGCAAAAGCTTTAGGGCCGAATTTGGGAGCACCTTGTCGATAGGTTTTTCGAAAATCTCATTGTAATACCCCCTGTTTTCATAATAAAAAACAGCAGATGTCGTCTGATCCATGTGTGAATTACCTCTATTATTTAACGTTCAAAATTATCTAAGAAATAGGTTCCTGTTGCAAAAACAATAGGTTTACCGCATGTTTTCAATGAGGCAACAGGTGTAACAGCATTTCGTAAACGAAAAGATTTCAAATCTTTTTGAAAATTAAAGGTGAGAGTTTGTTCTTTCGCAGAATGGAAAATTATTCGTCTAGTCTGTTTCTTGGTCCATTCCAGATCCAATTTACCTATTGATCCAAGCTGAACATCGCAATAGCGCCCCGCGTGCAATTCGGGTAGTAAACAAGGTAAAATATCAACTGCAGCGTTAGCGTTATCTTCAGCACAATTATTGACAGCTGCGAGCATCTGCTTAATCATCTGTGCCCCCTTTGTCAGCAGTAATAAAGGGCTGTGAGCGCTTTCAATTTGATCCGTCGGCAATGAAAATCCTTGATGCATACTGTCAATAAGCGTTGGGCTCAGAAGACCTTCAAAACCAACAAAAAACAAGTGTCTCAGCGCTGAAGCTAGTCCTAGTGAGTTTTGTTGAGTTAGTGCTTCTTGAATATGGTCAAACAAAACTGCGCTACCTGAGCTATGCGGTAGAACAGCTGGAATCATTTGTCCTAACCTAAACCAAAAGGGTAAAATTTCAGCTAAGATAATGCGGCGGCTAACTAGGACCCAGTCAGCTTTTTTTGTGACCCCAAATGATAGTCTTTCGATTGCATTCGGTTCAGCCGATTCACAACAGGTTACACCTGCTGATATCCCACAATATGCTTTGGGAAGGACTTCAGGCATTTTTTCTGATATTAAAACAAATTCTTTTGAACAATCTGTTTCGGATTTAAATTTCGATTTAGAACCTGATTTAGATTCGATGCGATATCGGAAAAATCCTTGAGCAGAATCTCCCCACACCTTCAAGTGTCCCTTTTCTAAATCTTGTTGCACTGTAAACCCATGTACAGGTCCTTGAATAGATAAAGGAAACTCAGCAATCATAGAAGGTATAGGCGTCGAAGTTGATAAATCAAAGACCCGAATAAACGCCGGATAAATTTGAAAGCAAAGGGTAGTAAAAGGTAAAACGCACTGGACACCCGGGATGTGCACAAAGGGTCGAAAACGCTCGGCGATTTTTATTTGCATGTTACTCACTTTTTCCATAAAGGCACTGGGACAATAGCAATCAAATCGATATCGGCATCGACGGCGATATAAATATAACACACTGAGTTCAAAAAAACTAGGCTGAAAAAAGTAGATATAGGTTAAAGAGCCTGGGCTGAGTATTAACATAGCTGACATATAACTCAAAGCCACGATCGAGATGCTAGCTATCGTAAACGTAGCAAAAATGTAGCTTATAATCATTTACCTTAATCTTTTCTTAAAAAATTATGCAGTTTAAAACTTATCCTGAAATTTTTTTGTAGCCCACAGCTAAGG
>JACDDG010000448.1 GCA_013817115.1 Parachlamydiaceae bacterium
GAATAGAGATTAGATCCTTAGGAGCAAAACTCTTGTAAATTTTATCCAAAGTACTATATTTAACATCTTTTTTGCGTAAAAGCTGCCGATTTTCTTTTGCATAGAGAATTTGCCTAATACCCTCTTTGGGGCTTTCTCCTTGCCACTGGAACCCTACAAAGGCTGTAAAACGGTTAGCTTCATCGAATTCTGTAATGTGTTGGCAAATCAACTTCCAAATTTCAAGGGGAGTTTCTTCGGCACTTTCAAATGGGGAGGATGCAAAAAAGTTCTCGGATTTATCATCACGGAAGTATCTTAAGCAACTTTCAATGTTTTCTGTAGAATCGATTCGTTCAGATTCTCCATGCAGCAACCCCCAAAATAAGCTCTTGTTAGCTTCTGAGAAGCATTTTATTGGTGGAGAATTAAATGACTGCTTCGTTAATGTGTTGTAAAGCTTGATCGTGTAAACACCCGGGTCATTGAAATACAAGTTGGGTAATGATATAAACCCTGTTTCAGGCACAAAAAGTTTCCAATTCAGATTTTCCCGAAGATGTTCGTAAGAGAGCTCAATGAGGGTGTTTTGATCGGTTTCGCTAGTAAGATTTCCGTATTGGTCTTCAAATCGAACTGTTACATCAAAGCGGCGATTGCGAACGACAAAAGATGGTGTCAAAACGATGATGCGATTGAGTTCACCACCGCGTACATCCATTGTAAAAACTTCCGGCTCTTCCATCTTAGGTTTAGCTTTACCTTTGCTTGCAACCTCTATATTGAGAGTGAACGTGCGACGCCGTTGGGCCATAGTTTGAGCCTTAGTCCCGTGCTTAGATGCAAGGCCTGGGCCTTCTTTAGGGGAACCTACAAAAATGGTGAAACTACTACCTGCGGTAATTTCTGCAGCAAGTGTAAATTCGAATTGAGGAGTATAACTGCCTGCAACGTCAACTTCTTTGGCCTGTAAAACTTTGCCATTTTCTAATTTTGCAAAGATGACATTACTGGGCTTAGCCAGATCTGTGGTAGGAACTTCCCAATCGATGTCGCGTCCGCTGCTTCCCATATCGAAAGTAAGCTTGCTACCTTTAGGTAAATTTACCGAAGGAGTATAAATAAATTTCCAAGTATTGATTTTTCCAGCTAAAGTGCTGCTGGGACTACAATAGCAGATAGATCGACGCATTTTTTCGCTCCGTGATGACCAAAAGTTGTGCAGTTTCCACCTCAGGGAACTGTTGAGTGAATATAACTTATAAATGTTTTAGTTGAAAGGAAAAAATGGAAAATCAACCAAAAATAGTTGCAATAATTCAAGCTCGGCAAGGATCTACTCGCTTACCGGGAAAATCTATGAAAGAGGTTTTATTAAAACCTCTTTTAGGATACTTACTTGATAGAATTACTCATGCAAAAACAATAAATGAGGTCGTTGTAGCAACGACATCTTTGGAAAATGATAATGTCATAGCTTCATACTGCCAAAAAAATTCAATTTCATGCTTTAGGGGTGATGCCGAGGATGTGCTGGGGCGCTATTTGGCCGCAGCTAAAATATTTTCAGCTGATATTATCGTTCGTATCACAGGGGATTGTCCTTTGATTGATCCAAAGATAATTGATAGGGTAGTAACTCATTATCATAATCTGACGAATTCTCAGGAAATTGATTATACTTCTAATACTTTAATACGTACGTACCCCCGAGGAATGGATGTGGAAGTGTTTTCTTTTAAAGCCTTAGAGCTGGCTGCAGAAAGTGCTGTAAAGGGAAGCGATCGTGAGCATGTAACGTCATTTATATATTCCCATCCCGGTCTTTTTAAGCTGGCAAATGTTGTGAATGAAAATAATGACTCTCGATTTAGATGGACGGTCGATACCGACGAGGATTTCCAGCTAGTGAAAAAAATTATTGAAGCAGTTTATCCTAACAATAATTTATTTACTTACGATGATCTTCTTAGAACTATGAATGAGAATCCTGATTGGTTTCAAATTAATTCGCTTGTTGAACAGAAGAAAGAGTGAAATAAAAAGTAAGCGACGTTGAGTGGTTTGTGTCCAATAAAAAGGTGGCTTCGGAACATGTTTTTTTACTTTTCTTTGCGTTTCTTTGCTTATTTGCGCCTTTGCGTTAAAATTTATAGGCCTAAAAATTTAACGCAAAGAAAGCAAAGAAAGCAAAGAAAGCAAAGAAAGCAAAGAAAGCAAAGAAAAGCAAAGGAAAGCAAAGGAAACAGGATTATAGGCCTAGAAATTTACGTAAAGCTGCAAAGCCCCAAAGACGATTGATTAAAATACTTGAATTTGCTATAATTTACTACTAAGTGGTAAGTATTTAGTTTTTATAGCGTTATATGAGTGCTGAGCTTTAAATAAACTTTTTGTTAAGCTTATCAGTCTCCATGTGCTCTAGAAGCCTTTATACCGAAGTGCGTCCAAATTTTGGATTTTTGGCTTTGAGAAAGCTCCCGCGATTAAGCGATCAAAAAT
>JACDDG010000449.1 GCA_013817115.1 Parachlamydiaceae bacterium
AAAATAAATGTAAAGAAAAAGATGTGGGTAGAAGTATGGGGTGCAGCGATAGCGGAACCCGGGGTTCGAATCATCTCAACACGTGCGCCCCGGTAGGGGCGCCAGAAAGCCACCAAACGCCGTAGAAACCTATGTAAGCCCTCCGTGCGTTGCTTGATGCGAGTGGGGCGATGCCCTAGGCTTTTATAAGTCGAACCTTCAGGCTGGAAGGCATTTCTAGCAGAATAGCTTATCTTTTTGCAAACTTGGGCAGCTTTTGCCTCGGATTTCCTCAAAAATAATCCCTTTAATTCTACACCTAGCCGTAGGGCCTCGAAAAAACTGCATAACCCCTCAAACAATGCTGTAAAACCTCATTTAATGCCTTATGCTGTGCCTTCCTCTGCGCCTCTGTGTCAAAATGCTTCAAAAATTTATACAACTGTAATTTAATTCCCATCTTCCAAAATAAAAAGGGAGCAAATGGGACATTGTTTTGGATCGTGTTTGACGGCTTTACAATACTCCCTTGCAAAATAAATGATCTGCAAATGAAGCTTCGCCCAGCTTTTTTTAGGGTAAAGAGCCTTGAGATCCTTCTCTGTCTGAACGACATTTTTGCCTTCACTGAGGCCCCAACGCTTAGTGCAACGATGAATATGCGTATCGACAGGGAAAGCCGGTAAATTAAAGGCTTGAATCATGACCACTGAAGCTGTTTTATGCCCTACTCCAGGTAAAGTCTCCATATCCTCAAGATTTGAAGGCACTTTCCCTTCAAATTTATCGATAACTATCCTTGAAAGATCAATGATGGCGTGAGCTTTTCGTTTTGACAAACCGCAAGGTCTAATAATCTCCTCAATTTGTTCCACGGGGAGGAGAACCATGGCTTCAGGTGTGTTTGCTAAAGCAAAAAGCTGAGGTGTGATGCTATTTACGCGGAGATCTGTGCATTGTGCTGAAAGTAGAACAGCAATCAACAACGTGAAGCTATTTGAATGAGATAAGGGGATGGCTGGATTAGCGTACAGTTCATCCAAAATTGTCTGAATTAGCTTTGCTCTTTTTGCTTTGGACATTATTATTTACCAATGCAAAATTGTGAGAAAATGGAAGATAAAACTTCCTCAGTTGTGTTAACTCCGATTATTTTACCAAGATCTTTTAGAGTTTGACGCATATCTGAAGAAAGAAATTCAGGCGAAACTCCATTCTTTAAGCCATTAATGACTGCTCTGCAAAAACCAATTGCCCCTGTCAAAGCTTCTTTATGCCTGATATTAGTGATTAATATTTCTTCTCGCGTCGGGGGCCCTTCATTCCAAATCACAGCATCAATTTTTTCATGAAGGAGCTCTAAACCCAAACGAGCTTTTGCAGATAGCTCTACGCAATGCGGAAAATTTATTGAAGGTAACGGTGAATGAGGCAAATCAGTCTTATTCCAAATGACAATCGTTTTATGGCTTGGAATGATTTCCATGAGAGTGAGATCTTGTTGCGTCACACCAATGGAGGAATCTAAAACCAACAAGATAAGATCAGCATTGTTCATTGCTTCCTTTGAACGCCGTATCCCTTCTATTTCAATTATATCCTCTGCATTTCGAATTCCTGCAGTATCCACTAACTTAAAATTGAGCCCATTAAGGCGTAAATTATCTTCAACGATATCTCGAGTGGTTCCTGGAATATGGCTGACAATCGCCCGTTCTTTGTCCAACAGGGCGTTCATCAATGAAGATTTGCCAACGTTGGGGCATCCTACCAGGCAGAGTGCAATCCCCTCGTGCAAGATCTTTCCGTTGTGAAAAGTGGTTAATAAGCATTGCATTTCGTGGCAAATTCCTTCCAACAAGCTGCAAACTTCTTCCATGGTCATAAATTCGAGACCTTCTTCTGGAAAATCAATCCATGCCTCGAAAATGGCTGCCACTTGAGTCAATTGCTTCTGAAACGAACAAATTTTTTCTGATAAACGACCTTTTAATTGATTGCCAGCCGCATCTAAAGCTTTCTCATTTTTTGCACAAATAAGTTCCTGAATGGCCTCTGCCTGTGCTAGGTCAATTTTACCATTAATAAAAGCTTTAAAACTAAATTCTCCAGGGCGTGCAGCGCGAGCTCCAGCACCAAGCACAGCTTCTAGTACACGTCGTGCTATTAAGCTGCCACCGTGGCAATGGATTTCGACCGTATCTTCGCCTGTAAAAGAACGCTTGCCAAGCATGACTAATGCTAAAACTTCATCGATAGGTTCTTTGGATAAGTTTGACAGGGTGCCAAAATGCACGGTATGTGTTTTATAGGTGCGAATGGGGCCTGAAAAGATTTTTTCAGCAACGTCAAGGGCTTCTTTTCCTGAAATGCGTATGATGGCTACTCCACCTTCACCCGGAGGGGTGGCAATGGCGGCAATCGTTTCTCCGGGCTGATAGGGCTGATGAATAAATTCCATTATTACTCTTAATTGCGGATAGTTGTTCTATACCGAAGAG
>JACDDG010000450.1 GCA_013817115.1 Parachlamydiaceae bacterium
TTATAATATTGGGTCGTTTTTGATCGCTTAATCGCGGGGCTTTCTCAAAGCCAAAAATCCAAAATTTGGACGCACTTCGGTATATACCATTGTAAAGGCTTGAGCATTTCTGATTACCTTGCGCGAACCCTATCCACCACACACCTAACTAAGTCTTCCGAAGTTTCTGGCATAACCCCATGCCCTAAGTTAAATATAAACCCTTTTTTGCCTTCCATAGACAATAGAATTCTATCCACTTCTTTCAGAAGGACTTTCTTGTCTGAAAACAGATAATAAGAATCTAAATTTCCTTGAACGGCGATATTTTGTGGAATTTGTTCCCTCGCTGTTGAAAGTTCAATTTTAGAATCAAAACTGATTGCATTAGTCCCGCTATCAATAAATTGGGAGTAAAAAATTGAATTTGCCGTCCCAAATACAGTGATCGGAATATCTTTAAATTCTGATTTTACACCCTGTATGATTTTTTTAATGTAATGAACTGAAAGTTCTTTGGACGACGTCCATGACAGCCAGGAGTTCCACGATTCAAAGATTTGCAGTGCATCTGCCCCAGCTCTGACTTGACACTTTAAATAGCGAATAGAAGCTTGCGAAATGAATTCTAAAACCTCATGCATAAATGTTTGGTGTGTCGTAAACCATTTTATGGCTTTTTTGTCATCTCCCTTGAAATCTTCACCCACGCAATACGAAGCTAATGTAAAAGGAGCCCCGCAAAATCCAATGAGGGGAGTGCGATATTTTTTTAACCTTTCTTTAGTGCATTTGATCGCGTCGTAGACATAGCTAAGCTTTTCATCAATAGAATCTAATGAAATTTTATGGAGATCTTCAGAACAAGCTAATTTTCTGCCCATTTTAGGACCAAGCTTATCAACATAAGTGAAATCCAGGTCAAAAGCATCAGCAAGAACCAAAATATCTGAAAAGATGATGGCTGCATCCATGCCGAAAGAGTGAATTGGCTGCATAGTTACTTCTGCGGCCAATTCAGGAGTATGAACGAGCTCTAAAAATGAATATTTTTCACGCATATCGCGAAAATCTTTCATGTAGCGGCCGGCTTGTCTCATGAACCATACTGGTATATGACTTACAGGTTCACATCTAAGCGCTTTTAAATACGTCGATTCCATGTTTTAAGCCCATTCTTTAGGATTTTTGATGATAGCTAGTAACTTTTCTTCCGGCGTTCCGGGCTGAGGATGAAAATTGAATTCCCAGGAAACGGTTGGAGGAAGTGACATAAGAATATTTTCAACATGCCCTCCCGATTTAAGTCCAAATTGTGTGCCAATATCATGCAACAAATTAAATTCCACGTAACGCCCCCTTCGAATCATTTGCCATTTCTTTTGAAATTCTCCGTAAGGTTCATGTATTCTTTTTTTGACTATAGGCAAATATCCATGTGTAATCGCCTGACTGCAATTTTGTACCCATTGGTAGATTTGATCTGCGGGTCTGTCTTGCATGCGTAATGAAAATATTCCACCAATCCCTCGGTGCTCTTTGCGATGTGGGAGATAAAAATATTCATCCGCTTCTTTTTTTAATTTCTCATACAAACCTACTTCTGTTTTATCGCAAGCATCTTTAAGTGTACGGTGAAAATGGATCGCATCCTCTTCAAACAAGTAGTAAGGGGTTAAGTCGGTTCCACCCCCAAAAAACCAAGAAACAAGTTGTCCCTTTTCATCTTCAATTTCAAAATATCGGTAGTTAGCGTGGATGGTGGGTACATATGGCGAATGCGGATGAAGAACCAGGCTTAATCCTGTAGCAAAATATTTATATTTATCTGGGTCAAGTTGTTGGTCCATCGAAAGCATTTTGGTCATTTCACCAAAAACCTTCCCCCTTACTGTCGAAATATTGACTCCACCTTTTTCAAGCAGAAGACCATCTGTGAATATATTTGCTATGCCCCCGCCTTGAAGAGTATTTGAGGTCCAGGGATGTGGTTGAAATGTTTTCCCGTTAATGGCTGTTAAGGCCTCGCAAACATTTATTTGAGCGGCTTTGACGCACTCTTCCATTAATTCACACATTGGTTTCATGCTAATCCTTTTAATCTATGAGCCCTAAAATTTCAATTTCTATAAAGTCTTTAAAGTTTTTTCGTATGCCCTAAGCGTGTCCTCTATATCTTTATCAGAGTGTAGTGCCGACATGAAATTAGCTTCAAATTGCGAAGGAGCTGTGTAAATTCCTTCATTCAAAAGCCCTTGGTGCAACTTTTTAAATTTACCAGTGTCGCAAGTCATTGCATCTTTAAGATTTCTTACAGGCTGATCAGTAAGAAAGAGCGTAAACATGGTTCCAACATGATTTACCTGAAAGGGGGTGTCGATCCTTTCTTGCATAGATTTAAGTCCTTGAGCAAGAGCCTCAGTGTGTTTAACCGCCTTTTTAAACAATGCTGGTTCATCCTTTAGTAAACTTAACATAGCAATCCCAGCTGCCATC
>JACDDG010000065.1 GCA_013817115.1 Parachlamydiaceae bacterium
TTGTTGAGTTGCGACTAAAAGGTCTAGGCTTCCGGCATGGGCAGATAGTTGTTCAGCATGTTCATGCATCAAGGCTCCCAACTGCTCTTCCATCGTCTTTCTGCGTTGCTTGAGGTATGTGACTTGACTTGCAACGGTTATGTGATGTTCATCAATTAGGTGCTCGCGATAGGCTTCCATTATAGCATTAAGCAAATCACTTGTTTCTTTACGCGAACGGAAGTGCAGAGTTAATGTAATAAATGATTTATCTTTATAATCAGAGAGAACTTTAAGGTCATCAGATAGATCTTCAGCCATCTTACGAATAGGCTTAAATTTCATTTCATAGCGGCGTTGATTGGCCTCAGTTCTAGCGGAACCTTCGATCGTAAACTCGACATTACTGTGCTTAAAGGGAACTCCTAGCAAACCTCCTCCGAGCTTGCCTTCAATTGAATCTGTCACAACATACTTTGTAGGCGATGCAAATTGTATGTCGTAATAGAGTGGAACTTCGCCTGAATATTTTACATTTTTGGCTGTAATATCGGGCACACTATCGACGATGACTGGGTGCCGGCTGCGAACTAGGTGAGCTCCTTGAGCCATCAAATTTTCTTTAGCATAATTGAGATGTTTAAATATTCTTACGATAGGCGAAGGCAGAATGGTATAACGTTCAAGTGTGGCTTGCAAATCCAGTTTTTTGATCGCCGCTTCCAGAATCTTATGAGACTTGAGCATTACAATCGCAGAATTCTCTCTCTCTTCACCTAGTAAAAGTAGCGCTGTACTTTTAGATGCGCTATTGCCGTTTGAAGCCTTTGCTTTTTCATAAAAAGTGGCTTCAGAAGTATATTTAACAGGTAATAAAAGAGAAACAAGTACGGCTAAGGCTGCACATATTAAACTTCCACGGATAATGGGCTGTTTCCATTTTTTGCAGATGCGTTTAAAATCTGAAAAAGAAAGCAAAATGGTCTTCTCGTCGCTGTCAGGCTGTTTCATGGATGAACTTCTACTCCTAAAGAAAAATTAATCTCCAAATATCGTATACAAACGATGTCCCGTATTAAAAAAAAGAGCTGTCGGTAATAACTGCTCGATAAAGCGATTCCATTCGGTAATCGGTTTGGTCGATACGTAAATGGTGTCTCCAGGCATGATCAACAGGCTATCATTGGGGAGATGAATGATATGCTGCCACGAAAGTTCGTAAATTTTTGGGCATTGCAAATTGCCTCTAATAACTTGAATGTGTCTTTTGTCACCTGTGAAAGGAATGCCTCCAGAAGAGACCAAGGCTTCACGCAATGATAAGAAGCCATAAGGGAGCGGCACAGCGCCCGGTTTAAAGACTTCTCCCATTACCATTGCTAGACCATCACGAGGACTTGCAATGAAAATCTTGTCACCACCACGCATTACAATATTTTGACACATATCCCCTTCATTGATCAACTGATGCAAATCGATCGGCAAGGGGCGCCCACGGCGCATCACATAACTCATGAACAAGTTAGCATCCGGTGGAATATGCGCTTTTGCTAGGGTTTCGTACAGACGCATTTTGCCATCAACAGGGATAGCAGGGGTATTGACGAGCCCTGTCAGTTCTACTTTGCTTTTTTGACGATCTTGATAGGTTACAAAGACTTCAATATTGCTAATTTGACTGCGAAATTCGTTTTGTATCTGTTGTCGAGCGTCTTCTAATGTTAAACCTCCAACCTGTACGGGAGGGATGTCGGGCAGGTTAACATTCCCTTCTTTGACTCGAAATCCACCTACAGCACTATTGATAAACTGTATTGATTCCATTAGGTCGCGACGCGTGGGATGATAAACGACAATGTTTAACAAGTCGTCTTCTGCGATCGTATCCAGATATTCATCCATTGCGCCGGCAGGCATCTCATCGACTTCAATTCCTTCCATCTCTAGGATAGCGAGCTTACCTTGGCGTATTTTATATGAATCCATCACGAATTCATCTGCGCCCATTAATGGAAAATCACAACAGTTTGTGGAGGTGCATGCACTTAGCCATAAGGACATAAATATTAAAGCAGCAGATTTCATAAATCCTCAAAATGATTAGCTTTCCATGAGTGTTGCGAAAGGATGCGACTTGCGAACTAATCTCATTTTTTTATCACAATCTTTTATCGACTTCATCATCGCCATCCCCTAGGAATAGAAAGGGGCTGATAAGTTACACCAAAAGTGTTCCAATTTTGGTTTTTGGCAAAGAAAAATCTCCCGCGAATAAGCGATCAAAACAGCCCCATATTATAATATTGGGTCGTTTTTGACCCATTAAACCCGGGGCTTTCTCAAAGCCAAAAATCCAAAATTTGAACGCTTCTCGGTATACCTATTGTTCACACAGGGTGTTTAATTTACTAGCTGAATTTGCAAGTTTCGAATTATTCAAGGTTAAAATAAATGTATTGATAGATTCTCAACGGATCGATGGGGGGCTGGGTTGTTACGTTTTTGGACTGAAAAACATTACGATTGTTTAAACATCAAATTTATGTATGGTGAAAGAATAAAAAAAATCATATTGTATGATCGTATTAAACCTTTATATTAATATTTCACTATGCCTTTCTTCTTTTCGATATATCTTTTTCTTTTTTCTAGTCTCCATATACCCCCCTGTCTAGCTCAGGAATCGGGTACCCTTGTTGTAAGGTATCAAACCGGGCCAAAAGAAGAGCGTCTTGATCGCGTACGTTTCCGAATTTGGAATGAGTATCAAGAAGAGCAATTTTATCCAAAAACATGTTCACATTCCGAAAATGATGGTTGTCAGCACCGCATGGTCGTGGTTGAAAATCTTCAAGTTGGATATTATAAGCTCGAATTTTTAGTTCCAAATGCGGATCACCTTTTTGAAGAGATACCTGAGCGTTCATTTGAGATTCATAATGGAGAAGTGCTACGGATCAATCAATTCATTCGTCCCCGATATACCGCCTTTAAAAGTGCTATTCCATATAAATCTTCCACAATATTAACTCTTTTGGCTATGGGTGAACCGGCACGACCTCCGTTTTTGGGCGTAAATGAATTAAAATCAAACATAATAGATGCGAATCATCCCGCTCCACCTTCTTTAAGTTATGTTGCCGGTGGGAAGTCTATTATTGGAGATTCTTTTAACGATCTAATGACGAATGCTCTTCCAAGTCGAATGATTGAAATTTCTGCTTTTTCGATAGGAACTTATGAGGTCACAAATGCCGAATATGCTGATTTCTTGAATCGTGCTCTCAAAGTGAAGAAAATTGATTACGCAGTTTCCGGAAAGAATAAGGGGATTGTTTATGATCGCAAAGGGGATCTTTTATGCAAAACAATCGAAAAAGACCCTCTAAGTCAATTACGTCATGTAGATAATGATGACGGATCTATGCATTTTGCTTCGGTGGCAGGTAAAGCCAATTTTCCTGTCATTTTCGTCTCTTGGTTTGGAGCCAATTTTTACTGCCAAGCTAGCGGTGGGCGTTTGCCAACTGAGGCTGAATGGGAAAAAGCGGCTGCTATGGACTTGCATTATCCTTTATTGCAATTTTACAAATATCGATATGGGTTTTCAAGCGATACCATTGATGCAACATGGGCAAATTACAATAGCGATAACTATACTGATAAACAATTTCTGACTACTACGAGAGTTGGATATTTTAATGGAGTCAATAAATTGGGTGAGTTGCTAACTCATGATGCCAAAAGTCGTTGTGGTGCATACGACATGAGTGGAAATGTATGGGAATGGGTTTCAGATTGGTATGGCACCTCCTATCCTCAGGTTTTGCCATTATTAGATTATCAGGGTCCTGCAATGGGCTCTTCCAAGATTGTTAAAGGTGGTTGCTACGCAAGTTTTGGAGATGGACTTCGCGTTGCAGAGCGCATGGCGCTATCTCCTGTACACACAGATGCTTATACTGGTTTTCGGATTGCTAAAAACCCTTTTTAGTGCATTAACCTACACTCGTTGTTACTTTTAAAGAAAAGATGAGAAAAATTTTTCTGACTTAAATTTTTTCTTTTCCTTATTTAAAAAAGATAGTATCAGTATTTTACTTAAGTGAGGAACCTTATGAAGCCGCTAAAATTATTTTGTCTAACTACATTAGTTTTTCTTTTTCCATTTATTCATATAAATGGGAGTTTTGAATTCTGTACACTCAGCATTAAAGGGCATCGCCTCCTGATCGGACCAGAAGTTTATCATGTGCACCGAAATCGAGAGGGGGGATCTAAACAGAACGGCTGGCTTGGCGGAGGACGGTTTACCTACGATCATTATCGGCGTCACTCATTTTATTGGGCCCTTGAAGGAGCAATTGCACGTGGAAAGCTTCACGGGAAGTCAAAGCTCTCAAAACAAGAATCTCATATGCGTGACCGTTCAATTGAAGGTCGCTTGGGGTATACGTTTCGAATTAAAAGAATATGCAAGCTTATGCTGACACCTTTTATAGGGGGTGGTTACATGATTGAAGATAATGATTTCCGACACCCATCTCCTTTGCATTTACACTTTAAAACGGCATACAGTTACGCATCAGCAGGTTTGTTATCGAGTATTAGTTTAGGTTGTCAATGGAAATTGGGGCTCACGGTAAAGTTACGTTACCTATTTGATCCTACGTGCAAAATTACACATGATCCAGACTTCAGAAGTACATCCCTTAAAATTGCAAATGATAATTTACAATACCGTTTAGAGTTGCCTGTCACGTATAATTATTGTCATGGGTTTTCTTTAGTCGCGACTCCATTCTATGAAAGTAGGATATATGGACGACAGATTGGATTTCCTTTTGACTATTTGCAAACGCGTATTTACGACTATGGAGTCATTTTGCAGGCGCATTTTGGATATTAGTATCAAAAATTAAGGTTTTATCCAAATTGAAGGCATCACTTCTGTTTCGTACGCAAGACAGTTCCATCCTTCAGGGCAATCTTTGTCGGTATATACACGTCCACATTGCTGACACATGGTCTTAATGCGTAAAATGTAGCATCCACTGCAGTCACGAGAAACAACACGCACTTTTTCAAGTTCCCCATCTTTATGTTTTATGTAAGTGCCATCCGGCATGGAAAGAACTGCTGTAGCTTGAACATAAACTTTTTCGAATGCTTCAGGAGATTCATATTGGCGCTGATAAAAATAGGGGTTTCCTTGTTTCGGATGATACAAAGCCTCTGCAGATAGAAGATAAGTAAAAGAAAACAGAAAGAGTATTTTGGATTTTGCTAGCATATGTACCTACTGTGCGAGTTAAGGGCTGAATTTTACTTTATCCATGCGTTTGGAAGAAACTTTCATTTTCTGTCATCCTATCAAGGAAGTTATTTTGAAGGAATTGTAAAATATTGTGATCGGGCAAATCCTTCGGTTGCAACTTAATAAAATGGATTAAACATTAGGTTATACCCGAAAATTTGGTGTTGGAGGCTTTTAGCGCCCATACCGGCCTGCCGTGCCGCACGTTTTGTAATGGATCGACCCGTGTGCAGCGAGCGGGCCCCGGCTCGCCTAGAGATGGAATTCAGGCTAACACAATCGCGGTAGGTTTTTTATATTTAGTTGATAATATTTCTGGACTTCAGCTTCAGCATTCTACATCTCTTCCGAATCAAAACCTTGAGGACTCATCACAAAAACAAGCGATAGTGTATCCAAATTTCCTGCTGTTGGTTTTGCACGTAGTTCGTAAAAATAAGCGCCTTCGTCAAGCGGATCGACCTGAACGATTTCTGCCACTTGCAAGCCTTCCGGGAAAATACCATCCATTCCGCTTGTTGCAAGAATATCATGAACTTTAAGCAACGCGATAGGTTGTCCATTACGGCCTGACTCATAGGGTATGCCGGAACGCAAATCGCGGGCAGGACCTTTTTCATCAGCGTAATCGTAATTAAACCCAATGCCTTTTAACAAGTTGCCATGAGATCTGTGATGAGGGGAACAACAGCCTTGTAGCTCTCCTTTAGCAAGATATAAGGTTTCTTGTTTTCGAGATAGCTGGTCTTGAATCTTTTCAAGCTTTAGGAAAAGAGCTTCCTTTTCATTTTGATCGGTAAAAAGAAATTCAAATTGAGTCAAATTATCCAAAAGGATATTGATGACTTCTACCAAGCGAACAGCCTGAGGGTAACCTCTAACAGCACGAACAGCCGGATAGAGTTCATTGTCAGTAATTAGACGCACCCGCGACTGGTGCTTGCCTACATAGTCAATGGCTCCAACTAGCGAATTGCCGATGACCACAGGACTATTTTTTGCAATGACTTGCCTACTGAGCGTCTCATTTGTCGATTGTCCGACATCGATCCAAAAAAAACTATTCCAGGATGTTGAAGGGCGATAAATTACACGTGCGGGGACCGCTTCGAGACGTCTCTTTAGAAGATGTTTAAGGTCGCTAGGATGGTTTTTTGAGCTTTCTTCTGATGAAAACAGTTGTTGGAGCTCTTTTTTTAAGTAAAAAGCTTCTTTTAAGAGTTCTTGTGATCGAGATGTTTCATTTTTCAGCATCTGATTTTCAATCTGCAGCCTAAGGAGCTGATCATTTTCCTCTCTTCCTGGCGTCAAAGTATTCCAAAGTGGAGATAGCATCGAAACAGCAAAACCACGAATATTTTCGCTTGTTTGCTTTGAGCGGCTCATCATCCAAAGTAGAGCGCAGAAAATAATTAAAAAGGGAATGACACTTCTTTTTCTCATGCCTGAAAAGCAGCACGTAAGGCTTTGGTGACGTAATCGATGTTGCTTGGGTTAAGATTAGCGATATTGATTCGCCCATTAGAGGGCATATAGATCGCAAATTCTTTTTGCAGATAAGTCACTTGAGCAGGTGAAAGTCCACAAAACGAAAAGAGACCTTTTTGTTTGCCGAGAAATGAATAATTCGTGCCAGTCCCAGTGCAAGTGTCATATAATCCATCCATAAGCGCTTTGCGCATGGATGAAATGCGTGTACGCATTGCATCTAGTTCATCTATCCAGACTTTTCTTAGGTTAGGAGAAGTTAGAACTGTAGCTGCCAGTCTACTTCCATGTAATGGAGGTGTGGAATAGTTGCTCCGGATGAGCCGTTTGATGTGGCTGGAGATGCAATTTCGAATGTTTTTATCTGGTTCTGATAGTGCGAGCAGTCCAACGCGTTCACCATACAAGCCTAAGTTTTTCGAAAAAGAGTAGGCCACAGCCATATTGTGCCCTTCGGAGTGAAAAAGGCGTATAGGAGCTGCATCTTTTTCCAGGTCTTGACCGAACCCTTGGTAGGCAAAATCAAAAATAGGGAAGATTTGGTGCTTCAGGATTAATCTAGAAAATTCTTTCCATTGTGTTGGCGTTGGGTCAACTCCGGTCGGATTATGACAACAAGTTTGTAGTACTATTAGACTTCTTGAGGGCATTTTTTGGATAGCACTACAAATCTTTTCAAATTCTAAACTCTTAGTTTCGTCATTGAAATAATTGAAACTATTTAGGTTTAGGTCGGTGTGTGAAAAAATTAACTTATGGTTAGCCCAAGTAGGTTCCGGGAGAAAAATCTCCGATCCTACTGACTTCCTTAGAAATTCTCCAGCAACGCGTAAGGCTCCGGTTCCACCCAAAGTTTGAGCTCCATAAATTTCATTTAATGAAGCGTTTTCTCCGAAAATAAGTTTTAAAGTTTGCTTGATAAATTCGGGATTGCCATCCATGGGCTGATATTTTTTGTCGAGCTGCTGTTTAAGAAGAATTTCTTCTGCTTGTCGAATACACTGTAATACTGTTAAACGGCCCTTTTCATCATAATAGACGCCAAGGCTTAAATCGACTTTATTTAGACGGCTGTCCGCAGCGCAAAGTGAGGGTATGGAAAATATTGGATCGTCGGAAAGTAAATCGAGTGTTTCAAAGAAAGACATTTTTTGCCTCGATAAAGGGGATGGAGCGTATCGGAATCGAACCGATGACCTCAACAATGCCATTGTTGCGCTCTACCAATTGAGCTAACGCCCCGTTAAAAAGTAGTATAGTGGAGGCTCCTTTTTTTTAGCAAATTAAAAAAGCATGAAGCCCATAGCTACACTGTAGAGTTTTTATCGGCACCTGCGGATTTGAATCAGCTGAGGGTGTCAATAAAAACTTTACCGTGTACTATGGGCTTTCTTTTTCAGGCGTACCCCAGAACTTAGTGCAACTTATATTATTCTTGCACTGCAGCGAAATAATTTTTGTTTTTGGTTTCAAGTTGGTTGACTGTGTCAGTCAAATCTTTACCAGTCGAAATCTCTTCTTCTTCTTCATCATCTTCTGCAGCATTACAGAAAACCATTTGGCCTGATGAAGTTGTTTTGACAGATAAAATTTGAGCTTTAATCGTTCCAAATAAATACTCTTCTCCACCATTGACGACGACCATTGTGCCATCTTCAAGATATCCAACCCCTTGACCAGGTTCCTTACCTTTACGCTGGATTTTAATAGTTAGGAACTCTCCACTTCTTGGGGCTGTTTTAAAGGCGCTTGTCAGCGTGTTGATGTGCATAGTGCGTACACCTTCTGCAGCTTGAGGAGGGCGACTTGGATCGGCTGTCATGATGCTCGCATCCATAGTGCGCGCTAAATGTGACAGTTTCGTTGCCGAATCTTTTAATTCAGGGAAGTCAGTATCAATATAACGTAGATTTAATCCAGGAATTCCTTCCAACTTGCGAATCACTTCAATGCAGCGACGAGCTCTAAGTTTAGCAGAATCTTCGCCGTGTTCGTTCATGTAATTAAGTTCTTTTAATACGAATCTTGGAATTATTAAGTGATTGTCTAAAAGGCCAGTCGAAGCTAGATCGATAATACGTGTATCTAGTAAAGTTGAAGAATCAACTACAATATCTTTCTTTTGCTTTCCGCCGGATTCTAATTTGATAAATGGAAGAACAAATTGGAAATCTTCATTTGCTCTAAGAGCTAAAATAACTCCGAAATAACAAGTAATTAGGTATACAATGATTTGAGCTAAAGAGCTCCAAGCAGCAGGGTTGTTTAGCGTTAATAAGGAGATTGCAGAATTAAGTGGTAAGAGAATAGCAGACCCTAGTAAATACCCGCAAAAAATACCTAAACAAGAGAGATTTAAATTTTGTAAATTAACTCTTCTTAAACAAATTTCAAGGCCAATTAAAATTAAGGCCATGCATAGACCCCCAATAATCCCAATTGTCAAGCTTCCGAAATTCATTTCCCCAGGAAGCTGCATCGAGGTGTAAATCGTTAAACAGAGTGGGCATAATATCAGAAAAAGTATTCTGATAAACAAGTGTGATTGTTTCATACTAAAGTTCCTTTAATCGTCTTATTGTTTTTCATGGACGCTTTTTGTTTTCGCCTAATTATCTGATAGTATTATACTAAGCACATAATTTTTAGGCAAGTCTTTCTTAAGGCTGACTTTTTTTTAATTCCATTTTCTCCTCACATCTGGTAACATGGGGAGTTCAGTTCCTAACTAGAGAGGTTTGTTATGCAGTCTCCTAAATCCGTTTCTTTTTCTTCGAAGAAACCAGATAGTCAATTTTTACAAAAATGTCGTCAGCTAGCTGAATCGCACGAGCAAAAATTACATCCTAAAGCTGCCTTGTCGAAAAATCACAGTCGACTTTTAGGGCCTGAGGATGACTACCGATTGCCCTACAAACGGGATATTGACCGCATCGTCCATTCTAAAGCTTATGCACGTTATAGCGATAAAACACAAGTCGTTTATTTAGTTGATAATGATCACATCACACATAGAGGATTGCATGTGCAATTTGTCAGTAATTTTGCTCGTGGAATTGCAGAAATTTTACAGTTGAATTTGGATTTAGTCGAAGCCATTTCGTTGGGACATGATGTAGGTCATCCTCCCTTTGGTCATGAAGGAGAAAAATACCTTTCTGATTTATCTAAAGAATATTGT
>JACDDG010000451.1 GCA_013817115.1 Parachlamydiaceae bacterium
TTCCAGAAGAGTATCATGGAGACAACACAAATGGAACTAAAAAATTAAAAATTTTCAGATGCCAATGGCGAAGGAGGGGGTATCTGAACTGTTACAAATTTTTGTTAAATTTCTGCCTAAATTCATGATGCTGTGAATTATTTGGGGGTTTGCCTGATGGCTCTTAATTTGCAAACCTCACGATAATTCAGCTTCCAGGCCGATTACATTTGGGCGAAATGCCGTCAGAGGTGAGCTCCCTCTGGCTGGAGCGAAGCGCCAGGTAGAAGGGGCTCACCTCTGACGGCATTTTGTCCAAACTCCAGTTTTTAAGCTCAAAATCAGCGAAATAAAGTGCTCTGCCATTTTGCGTAATAGCAGCAAGCACGACTTCCTTGTCTTTTTTAAGCTCAATATCAGCGAACTCAAGTGCATAGCCGTTTTGCGTAACAGCAGCAAGCACGATTGCCTTGTCTTTTTTAAGCTTAATATCAGCGAACCGAAGTGTGGTGCCAGATTGTGTAACAGCAGCAAGCACGATTTCCTTGTCTTTTTTAAGCTCAATATCAGCGAACTCAAGTGCTCAGACCATTTCTTTAACAGCAGCAAGCACGACTTCCTTGTTTTTTTTTAGCTCAATATCAGCGTGCTCAAGCACCATGCCATCTTCCTTAACAGCAGCAAGCACGATTTCCTTTTCTTTTTGGAACTTATTGTGAACATAAATAAAAAATACTATATTCCCAAATATAGGAAATAAAAGTACGATGCAAAGTAATATAGGTTTTTCTTTTAAATAAGTAAAAGAGCGGGACTTTACATTGATTGCCCCAATAACATTATCAAGCACACATTTTTTAAATAAGATAAGGTAATTGCTTAAGGTGATTACAACTGGAATAAAATCGCAGTATTTCATGATTTTAAAGCATATATTATCAATTTTACTTAACATAATTTTCCTTTAATAAGTGATTCTCTAGAGAAAGTTTAGATTCATTAATCATGATAACAAAAATTATAAAAAAGAAATGAAATCTTAAGAAATGTTAAAGCAAAGGTGGAAATTTCCACTTTTCTGCAAAGTTAAATCCCCGTTTTCCGTAAATGTATAAAAAGGCAATGTCCTAATTTCAACTTTTCCCTATATAATAATTTTACTTAAATCACTTTCAACCTGGGCCAGTCAAATTTCTAGAAGATATACTAATTAATCCTTGTTTTTTTGTGAAATTAAACTTGCCAACCTCGAAATTAGTCGAGCTGACGAATAGAATTCCAAAAGCCGATTAAATTAGTGAAAGGGTGGCTTTTTCGCTAAGGATTCTTAAGATTGATTTAACAGCACGATTCAATCCTCCAAAAAAAATATTGAAATCAAATTGACAACCAAACTCATTAAAATCACCTCAAAAATTGCCGCAACCATCCGTAAAAACCAAGAAAACTAAAAAATATCGTATCCAAAAAATGAGAACAGACATTTAAGGGAGCTCAATAATTATTGCAGAATGTCTACTAAGAATCAATCTGCTTCACGATTAGGTCTAGTTCAGGTATTAGCCGATTCTCTATTAGCTTCCAAGCTGAAATCATAAGTCTATTCAATGAAATAAGGAGTCCTTCTGCGCTCAAATCATCAGATGGAACTGGAATGAAATTCAATAACGTAGATATTTGATTCTTCTCTAATTTTCCTTGCATTTTGAATCCCATACCTAGTTCAGGATGTTCTCGAAGCAATTCGGCTTGGAGAATTAGCTCATGCGTAGAGGATCGAATTTCCTTATGTTGATAAGGATATCTGCAAAAATTATTGACCTGGTCCCATTTAATACTTAAATCATCGGCCTCCGAAGTATTTTTGGGCAGGTTCCATTTTATTGCTGTATACAGCGCCAACAAGTTGTGATCGCGGTTATCAATGCCTGTTTTTAGAAAGTAGATTCCCTGTAGCAAACTTTCTAAAACACCATTTTGCCAAAAAATCGCTCCTCTAACTAGCTGGCTAAATGCATCTGCTCCAATTTTCTTTCAAGAAGCTCTATCAATCGATGGCAGCTGTTTAAGGCAAAATCAACAGTTTTAAGATTAAATTGCTGCTGATGGCTAAAAATAGGGAACTTGAGTTGTGTCCTCTAAAATGGCCTTACTTTCTTTAACTTCAAAAAATAAATTTTTAGCAAAGATAAATTGAATAGAAAATGGAAGATGCATGAAAATTGGAGATGTTTAAAAAATAGAATTACACAAAATTGGGATTATGGAGACTTCCAGGAAATACTATAGTTATTAAAAAAGTATCGTGATAAACTTCGTCATAGATCCACTCAAATATACCACTACTTTTTTAATTTGACATAAAGAACTCTATGACCGCAAAATCCCGTTGGATTTTGATTCAGCCTATCTCGCGAACGTTTTACGAGAATTTATAACTATCTTAGCATAAGTGTAATTACTTGTAAACAAAAATGTTTCAAAAATT
>JACDDG010000452.1 GCA_013817115.1 Parachlamydiaceae bacterium
AGCTTTTTGCTCAGGATTAATGAATTCGTTTTCAGACATAGTGTGACCTCTTTTGATAATGGAATCACTAAAATACTATGTTGCTACGATATACTCAAGAATTTTTTATAATGCGTTTGCCCTGATGGCATTTAACCCGAACTTTGAAATAAGAGAACCACCGCGCTAATCATATTAAATGTCCCATGCAATCCAATTGGAGCCCATAAGGAACGCTGCCGCTCATAAAGATAGCCTAAGTAGCACGACAACAGAAATAAACAGGGCAGCAACACTAAATTGAAATATTTCTGCTCGCCAGCATAATGCATAGCAGTAAAAGCAACAGACGCTAAAACAATCCCTTTCCAAGGGCCCACCTTTACGCATAACCACCTTTGTAAAATGCCCCTAAACAAAAATTCTTCAAGAATAGGCACCGCGATAATGACTCCAAAAAAATACATGAAAAGAGGGATCCAATTGTTGTAGCTTAATTTCAAAAGCGTCACAGCAACTTGTTCAGAGGGCTCAGGATGAAAAACATTGTCCACGATCAAGGCTAAAGCTTGATTTAAAGTTAATACGATTGGATAACAAATCAGCCATGTCATTGCCCCAAAACTTATTTGATAAAAAATGCCCTTAAAAATTTTTGTAGATTCAGCCGAAATGAGACGTCGCAGTATTGCCGGTTTGAAAAGATAGCATAATAGCCACACAGCAAACACAGAAAGCCAAAGCGCGATCCCCTGCACCCAGACACGTGTTTCAATTGAAAATAGCGACTTTGTCGACTCTCCATGTTGTGTATGATAATAGACCCAAAAATGAGCGACTAGAGGTAGGATCAAAACATTTATACCAAAAAAAACAAGAAAAACAAAGGCTAGATCTTTTAATTTAGGTGCGTAAGTAGAGTATGCAGAATCGTGGGTTTGCAAAGGACGATAAAAGCGCCCTTTCAATGCAAAAAAAGTGACAAAAAATGAAAGCAGCACTCCATTCATTAAAACGAGTAAGTGCTGTGCTAAGCTTAGTTCAGGAAGACCTTCAAGAGTGTTCATTCTTTGATTCTCGACAGTTGGGGAACAAGTACAGCAGCAGACCGCATGACCCCTATGCATGGCGCAGGATATCAAATGATATCAATCTGCCGCGCTCAGCTCCTCGGCAATAGCTTAGGCTATTACCTCGTCGCTGATCGCAGCATCTTGATATCATTTGATATCCTGCGCCTACTCATAGGGATCATGTGGTCTGAGCATACTATTTTTAAAATCAATGGGCAAGAAGTTTGGATGAAACCTTTGGTCTGGCGCTTTGACATAGACAGAGGAGGGAACGATGTAGAATTAAAATTCTACATCTTGTGGCTGAAAACGCTATCTATTAAAAATACCGAATTTCTCGAGCGGGTGCCATGAGGATATCATAATTTTTAGCAATTACATCAGAATGCCCACTAATTTTTTGATAATAAAAGTGCTCATCAAAATTTTTGTAAGTAGGCAATAGAGCATTCTTAGGAAACAGACCTTTTTCTATTCCGATTTTGGCAAGGTTAGCTGTATTAATTGAATTCAAATATTCTAAATGTTCAAAGGAGCGAACGTACTCTTGCTTATTTATTTTGCCATATTGAGCCATTTGATCTAAATTATCCATTTTTGATGTCACACTAGCATTGTGAAGTTCAAATAAAATGGAAGCGATCACTTCGCCTTGTGGAGGATTAGTAGCTAAGCATATAATAATTGTTCGAGAGTCTTGGTTCCAGCAAGCTTTAAAATTTCTAGCAACTCCATTAACTCCGACTTGAATATTTAGCTGACCTTCGGCTAGAATGTTTGAAATCAGTTTCTTGCCTTCTGGAAATGCTTGTATTGTTTTAACGTACTGACTGAGTTTCGGATCAACATTTAATTGATTAGTCTTCGGCGTTGCCGAAAAAAGAGACAGTGTTGAAAAAATTGCCAAAATAAGAAAATTTAGTAACATTTGCTTTTTCATGAGATACCCCTTTGTTATGAAAAGGATAGCTTACATTAACCTGACTTAAATTGGAACCTTTTTGAATTTATTAGATAGAGAAAGCCTGCCCAAAACAACCTTCAAGCCTTGTTTTTTTCTTTTGTAAGGTTTATAACGTTAGCGCATTTTCGTATAATGGCTGAAGCAATCCCAGGTCATGCTATTGAATAAAACTTTTTTGAAAATTAAGAGGTGTTTTCGCTTTTTTCTTTAAGTTTCAAAGAAAAGCAGAGAAAAGAAAGGGTTCAACAGCTTTTTAAAAAAAAACATTGGTAAAAAAGTGAAATGGATCTTAAATATGAGCAGATAGCACGCTTGCATTTATGCCACATCTTAAAAAGGAGAAAATTTCATGACGCCTTATCAAAGACTAAAATCCTATTTAGGGACTATTGTTCCTTTACTTCTTATGCTGATGACTCCGCCTGCGGTTTTTTTATTCTGGTATAC
>JACDDG010000066.1 GCA_013817115.1 Parachlamydiaceae bacterium
GAGGACGAAGGTTCTTTGCTCTTCCTAGAGCTGCGGCAGAGCCTTATCTGTGGCTACAAAAGAAGAATTTACAGGTATGTTTTTTTGCAAAATTTTTAAAAAAAATTGAGTTAAATGTATGATTTGAACTACATTTTGCAGTATTTTAGGTTTGCTAACTTCTCGATCAAGCTTGGGTTGTTTAAAGGCTACGATTGCAGATATTGGGATGACATGCTCAGACCACATGATCCTACAATCTGGCTACGTTTAATTTTTTGGCTTGCTCAACAAAAATTTCTTTTCTAAACGAATCGGGTGGTAGGACTGCTTCACCTTGATTAGATTATCAAGACTCAGGTCCTCTTCTCGATTGACATACGGAACGACGGGCGAATGCTTCAGCAATTGCTGATTAATAACTGCATATGCCCCTTTAAAGTTCTTTAATGCCTTTTCAATATGAATGACAAGCATCTCTTTATTAAGGTATTCCGCAAACGAATATGCGATTACCTTTTGATCTACAATTAAGGCGCCACCAAAAATATTCAATTTCGTAAAATCACTTAAGGCTATCAAAACACTTTCATGCTCCATACACAAACTTCGAGGTGGATTTTTGTGTTCGTTAAACCACATTTTTTCAGTCTCTAAAAGTGAAGGTATTAAACCGGCAGTAATATCTTGATACTCAAAACTATATTTTTTTTCGAATTGATGAATAAAATTTCGTTTCGGCTGAAATTCATCTCCCTCAAGATAGAGGAGATCTGAAAAGGCATAAATATAATCAAAATGCCCAGCTTCCGCTTCAACATCGAATTGGAACTCCTGTAAATCCATAAGGGCTTCTTCTGGAACAGCTCGCATCCGAAAACATGGCTCTGCTTGCATTAATTTTGCGACAACATGCCTTCGGCTTCCGGGTCCTTGAGGGTAGAGAAATATAGAGCATTGTTTATCTATGAATTTTATACATAAGAAATTGTCTACCAATGCAATTTGATAATTTCTGTGAATGTTCCAAATCCAAAGATTTGTAAATGTATAATCAGAAAGACCTAGAGTATTCTTTTCTAAAACTTGATCGATCAGAGACTTATGAACAAGACCAAGGGGTGTCCATTCCATATTTTAATTCACCGAAAAATTCATATAGAATCCTCTTTATTAAGTTTAAAGGACAACTCTCGATTAAAAAGTTTAATGCCCCCTAAATAAGAGGGCATTAAACACTTAGCACAATAATAATGAGACTCGGCGAGAAACTTAAAAAATTGAAATAAGTCCTAATCCTCCGAGAAGCGCTATAAAAAAAAGAATTAAAAATATTATAAATATAATTTTTGACAGCTCTGCTGAAACCATAGCTACTGCAGGCAAGCCTAATGCGCCTGCAATTAAAGCTATAACAAATAATACTACCGCTAGTGTTAACATAATACCCTCACTTTTTTTTTGATTTTGACAACAATTACCTTGGAGGACTCCTACATCCTAAAATAATCACTTTATACCCAACATCCGTTTTAGCCAAATGAACCATTCCGATTTATCTTATCGCCTATTTTCAAATTATCATTTTAAAAATTTTTTTTCAATTTAAATTATACATTTAATTTACACATTTGCATTGACACGCTCAGAAGCTCACAAAAAGACTGGGAATGCTTGTTTTTTTAAATTAAAACACTAGTATGTAAATAATTTTATGTTAGCGCAATTTAGAAATGATCCTTTTGATCAATTTTTGACATTTTATAAACATATTCACAAAAAAAATGGGAGAGGAAAAAACCTCTCCCATTAGAGAGGCCATCCGTCTACCTTTACTTTCAGTCGGAGCAGAAAGCCTTCCCTTGGCTATCTTCATTTTAATAACATTTATTTTGAAGTCAATTTTAACTTATACTGAACTTACCTTAGTCAATTTGGGCCCGCTTATCAAACACAGCACTAGTACACTAAAGTTTTTATTAACGACTTAGGCTTGATTGAAAGCTGTACAATGTACTAGGGTGTAATAAAAACTTGTCTTGGACTCAAAACCTTTATTCAAGCTCTTAGTATTTTCTGAGAACTCATAAAATCTACAACAAGGTTCAATTAATTTTAACCTTTTTCATAACGAGCTAATGGACAATTTGCAGGGCCATTGATAACCTCTCCGGTAGCTTTGAATCTAGAACCATGACACGGGCAATCCCAAGTTTGCTCGGCTTCATTCCAACGAACAAGACCTTTTAAGTGAGGGCAAACTGCTGATAGTGTATGTATTTGGCCATCGCTATCTTTGTAAGCTGCTATTTTTTGGGCACCTTGACGAACAATAGCCCCCGAATTTGGCTTGATTTCATTAATTGAACTCACGTCACCTTCAGTCACCCAATCCCGGTACTGAGCAAACGTTACAGCGTTTTCTTCTACAAAGTCGCTTAGTGCTGATAGTGACTTTCGGCTAGGGTCATATAGCTTTTCCCAAGGATTAGATTTTCCCGTAATGAGATCTGAAATGAGCATTCCAGCAATTGTCCCATGAGTTAAACCATTCCCGGAATCCCCTGTAGCTATAAATATTTTCGAGTGCGACTTGCTTCTTCCAATAAACGCAAGTGAATCAATAGGCTCAACAATCTGTCCAGACCAACGATGTGTAATAGGTCCCATCTTTGGAAAACGCGTTTTTGTCCAGCGTTCTAAAATTTCATAACTTTCGTTAGGATCTGCACAGATACCAACCCTATGGTCCTCACCTCCGACTAAAAGTAAATCTGTATCAGAATCAGATTCTTCGACCACTCTGATATAATGGTATGGATCAAGTGTATCGTAATAAAGAGCCTTAGGAACAGAACCTTTCGGTATACTACCTGCAATGATGTAGGTTCGGTATGAAGCTTGTTTTAGATGGGGGAAAAACGGGTTGTTAATCGGGGAATTTGTGGCTATTACGACATTTTCCGCCTCCACAATATTACCGCTAACTGTAATAAGCTGACAGCCGTCTTTAGTTTCACGAATTTCCTTCACATGAGTCTGGTCGAATATTTTTCCTCCCATCTCAACAACACAATGAGATAATTTTTCAAGATACTTGAGAGGTGAAAATTCAGCTTGGGAGGGAAATTTTACGCAAGGTCCGGTATTATAAGACTCAATAGGTGATTTGTCGACCATCGTAACATCTATACCGCATCGTTTTGCCGCATTAAGCTCTTTGATTAAATTATCCGACTCCTGTAAAGGTGGATTGAACAAATAGGCTTCTACTCTCTCGAAATCACAATCTATATTTTTTTCTTTGCAAAGGGATTCGATGTAATCAATAGCTGCGGAATGGCTTTCTGCCGCAAGTCTCGCATTTTCTTTTCCGTGAACTTGCTCCAAATTATAGTAACGATCATCCAATGCATTGGAAAGATGAGCTGATGTTCTTGAAGATTCCCCACCAGCAATAGCTCCATCTTCAAGAATGACAGCAGAAATTCCACGGCGACTGAGTTCATAAGCTATTGTAAGTCCCGTGATGCCTCCACCAACTATCCCAACCTTTACTTTCAAATTGTTTTTTAGAGGTTCAAAAACAGGTAAAGAGCTGCGACTCATCCAATAGGAAGGAAGTTGTTCGTATTCTGACATAGTGACCTCATTTTGATAATTCTGAATTTAGTTTTTCTCATTCGATAAATATAGCAACTTCGTGCAAATGTCAAATCTATTCAAAGCCTTCATAACTTTCTAGGTGCAATTAAGGGTAGTAAAATGATTATACCAAAGAGCGTTCAAATTTTGTATTTTTGGCTTTGAGAAAGCCCCGGGATTAAGCGATTAAAAATGACTCAATATTCCAATATGAGGTCATTTTTGAACGCTTAATCGCGGGAGCTTTCTCTTTGCCAAAAACCAAAATTTGAACGCTCTTCGGCATAGCTACTTAAGAAGACCAACAACCAAAAAACACACTTGGTTTTAAATCCTAAAAGTGTTATCTATAGATTATGAACAGTACATTCAAATCCTCTTCCTTTTTTTCTTTTTCCATCTGGCGAAACAGCCAACACTAATCTCATTCCATAATTTCTTTTTCAATTTCCTACTTTGCTAAAAACTAAGGGACGCCCATGAACAATGTACAAACAAACACATCCGGAAGCCTTTTTGGAGGTATTTTACTCATTTCAGGCTGCTGCATTGGTGCCGGAATGCTTGGTCTACCCGTACTTTCTGCCGTCGCGGGGTTTCAGCCCTCAATTGCAATGCTATTAGTCAGCTGGCTGTTTATGCTCTGCACAGGGCTATTGTTATTGGAAGTTAGCCTGTGGTTTACAGACGATGTAAGCATCATTTCAATGGCAGGACGATCCCTTGGACCTGCAGGAAAAGCGATTGGCTGGATTGGCTATCTTTTTCTCTTTTATGCCCTGATGGTGGCTTATATTTCCGGAAGCGGTGAACTCATTGCTGATTTCACTTCTATGCTAACTTCTTATCGGATGCCCCCATGGTTAGGAAGTCTAGCATTGTCTTCGATTTTTGCTATTTTTCTGTATTTAGGCACAAAAGCGGTAGATTATTTTAACCGCTGGATGATGGCTGGGCTAATTATCTCTTATCTTTCATTAGTTGTCATAGGTTTGCCTCATATTGAAGTTAGTCGCCTCTACCATAAGGACTGGTCTTTAGCCTTTTTAATGCTTCCAACCATGATTATTTCTTTTGGTTACCACAACTTGATTCCCACACTGAAAACATATTTTAACGGAGATATCAAAAGACTTCGAATTGCTGTTATTGTGGGTAGCGCAATCCCTTTCCTTATCTATTTAGTGTGGGAGCTTCTTATCCTAGGATTAATCCCATTAGAAGGGGAAGGGGGCTTCCGAGCCGCTTTAGGGCAAGGAGATCTGGCAACGCAACTTCTAAGTGGCGCTATAGGAAGCTCATGGGTGGCATCATTAGCGCTTTACTTTTCGTTTTTTGCTATTGTTAGTTCATTTCTGGCAGTAGGCCTAAGCTTTGTAGACTTTTTAGCTGACGGTTTTCAAATCAAAAAAACACCACGCGGAAAAATCATTTTATGCTTAGCAGTTATCGTTCCACCTTTCCTTTTTGCTATTATCTATCCCAAAATCTTTCTTATGGCCTTGAATTATGCGGGGGCTTTTGGAGCTGTAGTGCTTTTTGGATTGCTCCCCGCGGCAATGGTCTGGTCTGGACGATACTACAAAAATCTTAAGGGTCCACATCAACTTCCTGGAGGAAAGATCACTTTAGGGCTTGTCATTTTTTTTGGGATTGCGGTTATTGCGCTTCAGATCCTCATCGATTCTTTTAAAAATTAACACAATAAACTTTTAGGACCCTATGGAATCATCTACAAAAAAACGAATATTGACCGGCGATCGACCGACAGGTAAGCTTCATCTGGGTCATTATGTTGGTTCAATAAAAAATCGCGTAGCCCTTCAAGACAAATACGACTGTTATTTTATTATTGCCGATTTGCATACATTGACAACTAAGCCTCAGAAAGAAGACATCCTACACATCAGAGCAAACGTTCATGAGATGATTCTAGACTATTTGGCCTGTGGTATAGACCCTTCTAAATCGACAATTTACCTTCAGTCAGCAACAGAAGCTGTCTATCACATGAACCTAATTTTTGAAATGCTCATATCACTGAATCGATTAACAGGACTTCCGAGTCTAAAGGAAATGGCTAAAAATGCACACATAGAAAATGAAAGCATGCCTTTTGGTTTAATTGGATATCCCGTTTTGCAAAGTGCTGACATTTTAATGCCACGCGCTAATTTAGTCCCCGTAGGGAAAGACAACGAAGCTCATGTTGAACTCACACGTGATATAGCACGACGTTTCAACCAATATTACGGGGAACTATTCCCCTTACCGGAAGCTCTGCTAAGTTCAGTACCTACCCTTATAGGTACTGATGGACAAGGCAAAATGAGCAAATCAGCCAAGAATACGATTCTATTATCAGATGAAGCTGAAGTTGTCGAAAAGAAAGTACGTGGAATGTATACAGACCCAAACCGTATTCGCGCAGACATTCCAGGCAAGGTAGAGGGAAATCCGGTCTTTATCTATCACGAAATTTTCAATACTAATCTTGCCGAAATTGAAGATTTTAAGCGACGCTACCGAGAAGGAAACATCGGGGATGTCGAGATCAAATCCAGCTTAGCAAATGCCATCAATCACTTCCTGGCTCCCATCCGAGAAAGACGTAAACATTTCGCCAACGAAAAAGGACTTGTGGAACAAGTCATTTATGAAGGGACAGAGAAAATGAACGAAATTGCTAACGAGACAGTTAAAGAGATGAAAAGCCTCATGGGCTTGAGCGGATATTGGAAAAAAATTGTTAAAACTGCTAGAGAGAGAATGAGCAATGAAAACTTGAGTTAGTCTGGGATATAGGATTATGAAGACAAAAGCGTACAGCAGGGAAAGCATAGGGGAGGCAAATAGACAGACCAAATATTTGGATTCTGTGCCTGGATAGTTTTACGCATTACAGGTTATCCCATACTTTACTTTGACCTCCTTTTAGATAAAATAAATTTTTATATTTAATAATATTGTTTATCGATATAATAAATTACTTAGAGTGGTTACTTCCAGAGAAATGTTTTACGCATCTTTTAGGCCAAGGAACAAGTAATGCTATATAATAAAAGGATTTTATAATGCCTAAATTTGAATTAAATGCATCTTTTTCCCCTTGCGGTGACCAACCGGACGCTATTAAAAAGCTCACGGAAGGGGTGATGAATAACGAAAAATCACAGGTACTTCTAGGCATTACCGGTTCAGGTAAAACTTACACCATTGCGAATGTCGTCCAAAATGTGCAGCGTCCCACACTAGTCATCGCCCATAACAAAACTCTTGCCGCTCAGCTTTATCAAGAGTTTAAGGGATTTTTCCCCAACAATGCGGTCGAATACTTTGTTTCCTATTACGATTATTATCAACCTGAAGCCTATATTCCACGTACAGACACATATATAGAAAAAGACATGGCGATCAATGATGCTATCGATAAAATGCGCCTCAGTGCCACACGATCTCTTTTAGAACGAGATGATGTTCTAATTGTCGCTTCGGTTTCTTGCATTTATGGTTTGGGTTCTCCGGAATATTACAAAGAGATGAATTTGCAAATTACCGCAGGAGCAACAATTAGACGCGATGAAATGCTCATACATTTGGTTTCCATGCAATATAAACGAAATGATTACGATTTTTCCCGGACAACTTTCCGTGTTCGTGGAGACGTCTTAGATATCTTCCCTGCTTACGAAGAGGATTTGGCTATACGCGTAGAATTTTTTGGCGATGAAATTGAACGGATAAGCGAGATTAATCCCCTCACAGGTAAGTCGATGCGCCAAATTTCTGAGGTCACCATCTATCCCGGATCTCACCACGTTACACCCGAAGAAGTGCGTCATCGCGCAATAGGAACTATCCGTGAAGAATTAAAAGAGCGGATGGAATTTTATGAAAAACAAAATAAATATATTGAAAATCAGCGCATCCACGAGCGTACAACTTACGATTTGGAAATGATTAAGGAAATCGGATTTTGTAAAGGAATCGAAAACTATTCGCGTCATTTTGGAAATCGACCCCAAGGTAGCCCACCAGCGTGTTTGATAGACTATTTCCCTTCGAACTATCTTCTTGTCATCGATGAGTCGCATCAAACAATTCCTCAGGTAAATGCCATGTACAATGGTGATAAAGCCCGAAAACAGTCCCTAGTGGATTTTGGCTTCCGCCTCCCCTCAGCTTACGACAACCGACCTCTGCAATTTGCCGAATTTTACAATCACATTAACCAAGTAATTTACGTCTCTGCAACACCTTCACGTTGGGAAATAGAAGAATCTGGAGAACGAGTGATCGAACAAGTTTTACGTCCCACAGGATTGCTAGACCCCGAGATCGAAACTCGTCCGGCAGAAGGACAGTTAGATGATGCCTTGAGTGAAATTCACGCTTGTGTGGCTAAAGGGGAAAGGATTTTAGTAACGACATTAACCAAGAAATTATCTGAAGACTTGACCAAATATTTGACTGAATTAGGAGTGTCAGCAAAATACCTTCACTCTGATATCGATACAATTGAAAGAACACAAATCATTCAAGATCTTCGTGCCGGAGTCTTTGACGTTCTTGTGGGTATTAATCTTTTAAGAGAAGGTTTAGATATTCCAGAAGTTTCACTTGTCCTTATTCTCGATGCAGATAAGCAAGGCTTCCTTCGTAGCCAAACAGCTCTTATACAAACATGTGGACGTGCAGCCAGAAATTCTAAGGGTCGGGTTGTTATGTACGCAGATAAGATGACACCGGCGATTATTAATACAATGGAAATTACAAAAACTCGTCGTGCAAACCAGATGGCCTATAATGAAGAACATGGAATTACACCAACTACGGTTAAGCGAGAAAATACAGAATTGGTCAGTGAAGCAATTCAGGATGCAATTAAGAGCGAAGCTGAAGCAAAAGGAAAGGGTAAGGGAAAAGGAAAAGGAAAAGAACCGGATGCTCAAATTTCATATGCCCAAACTTCTCGTCAAAAGGCTCTAAAGGCTGCAGAAGAGCATGTTGGTTATTACACAGCCGAAGAAATTCAAACAAAAATCTTATCTTACGAAAAAGAAATGAAGCTGGCTGCAAAGGAAATGCGCTTTGAAGACGCCACACAGGCACGTGATCTCATGCGAAAATGGATGCAAGCTGCGCTATCTGATTGATATACCAAAAAGCATTCCAATTTTGGATTTTGGCTAGGAGAAAGCTCCTGCGATTAAGCGATCAAAAACGGCCCCATATTATAATATTGGGTCGTTTTTGTCGCTTGATCCCAGGGCTCTCTCAAAGCCAAAAATCCAAAATTTGAACGCTCTTATCGGTATACTATTAAATCATTCTTGCTTCGTTATAGCCATTTTTATAATCTGCATTTTGTCACTTATAAGAGAGAAGAATATGGATTTAGAAATAAAAAAGATTAAGCGCTTTTTCCCTATTATCATTATTATAATTTTAATGGTTATGGCTTATTTTTCGGAAATTACTGGCTATTTAACGAAAGAAAATTTTGAGTATATTCACCGCACCTTCAATGAGTATGTTTATAAGCATCCGTATTTAAGTCCATTAATGTTCATCGGGATTTATATTATCTACGCTTCCCTTGCTTTGCCAGGAGTCGTACTATTAACAATTTTGGGAGGATTTATCTTTCCTCAACCTTTGAGTACTTTATATGTTCTTGTATCTGCTACATTGGGAGGATCTATTCTCTTTTTATCTACAAAAAAAGCTACAGAAAATTTTCCAAATAAAAAAAACAGCTATTTTATTAGTAAAATGGAAAAAGGGTTTCAACAAAATGCCGCCTGTTATCTTTTACTTCTAAGATTAATCCCCCTTTTTCCCTGTTGGCTTGTGACTGTAGCATCAGCGATTTTTCAGGTAAAATTGAAAACTTTTATTTGGACGACTTTTATTGGCATTTCCCCATGTGTATTTTTCTTAACTCAAATGGGCGCTAGTATAATTATGCTACTGGAATACGAAGGTCCTTGGACAGTGAGTTCGCTTTTGATCCGTCTGCATCATTAAGGGAGGTAATTATTATGACAAGAAATAACTGTGTTATACCGAAGAGCGTTTAAATCTTGGTTTTTGGCAAAGAGAAAGCTCCCGCGATTAAGCGATCAAAAACGACCCCATATTATAATATTGGGTCGTTTTTGATCGATTAATCCCGGGGCTTTCTCAAAGCCAAAA
>JACDDG010000453.1 GCA_013817115.1 Parachlamydiaceae bacterium
GGATTAAGCGATCAGAAACGACCCAATATTGTAATATGGGGTCGTTTTTAATCGATTAATCGCGGGAGTTTTCTCTTTGCCAAAATCCAAAATTTGAACGCACTTCGGTATATAAGTAAACGCTATGATATGATATTTAGGATTTCATTTCGAGCCCTAAGAGAAAAAAGATGCGTACTCGGAGTAGGTTTGATTTTTTGATTTACGTTTCTTTATATTAATGATCTTTGTGGTGGATTTTTTTTCAACGTAGACAACGGAGAACCGCATAGTCGCACAGAGGAGTGAAAGGTGCAGAGCTTTTTGAATTTAACAAAAAGGCACAAAGACACAAAAGTAGTAAAATGATCAAATAAATAATATTAAATTAATGTATGGATTTTTATTTTCATCTTTTAGTCAATTCAGCAAAGTATAATTTGAACAACTTCAAAAAAAATAGTTACCAATGCTTTTGTAACACCTGCACCTTTAGATCGAAAGATATCGGATGCTGTTAAATTACAAATCAACAAGCTTAGCTAGATTGCTAGAGTGGGATTAGGATGTTCAACCGAAGTTTTCTTGACTTGCATCCATTCTCCATTCATGCAGATATAAGAAATATTTTCTTCTGTCTCAGATGTGCAACTTTTAATTCCTCCGGGAATTCTCTTCAAAGCAACCGACATAACGCCTTTTATAGCAGCTTTTGTTGCATTTTGAAAGGTATCACCATTTTCTGTGTAAGAGTCAGCAACTTGAACATTTTGCACTTCATAAACTAAATTAACTACATCAGGACCGGGATATTGTCCGATCAAGTGAGTAAGCGAATGTATTTCCGGATGTCTCCAATTTAAATACAAACAATATGGTGTAGCAAAAAATCTTATTGGAAAAGTCAAAACATCAAGGGCTATTGCAAAGATTGAAGCAAAAACTTTTTGTGCAGCAATGTTAACTTTCAAGGCAAAATTAAAAAAAGTAGGTAAAAATAAATCTTTTGAAAAATCTTTGAGATTTTGCGTTCTCAATGGGCAGACGACACCAGACAATAATGACCAACCATTTTTGATTTACCATTATCTCTAATAAATGCCGTAATTTCTTCAGGAGATGAAAAAAACCTTTTGGATATAAGATTATCATCTACATCTTTTATTTGAACAGTAGCTTGAAAGCCAGCAACAAAATTAAAACTCATAAAAACTCCTTAAGTTAATGGGTTAATAATATTATTATAAAAAACAAATAATTAAAATCAAGTTATTTTAAGATCCCAAATGCCCATTTTATTAATATTGTGACTCCCGATAGGGACGGCTCTGTTTGTCAGCCCTGATTTGAATTTGTGGCAAGCCAACAGAACCGTTTCCATTAAGATCATGTGGTTTGAGGCTAGGGTGTAGAATTAAGGGTATTATTTTGAAGAAATCCAAGGCAAAAGTTGTCCTCTAGTTTTGCAAAGGTAAGAGATGCCGCCAAAAACGCCTCCCAGCCTGTAGGGCCCTACAGGCCGGAAGGCATTTCTGGCAGCATACCCTTATCTTTTGCAAAACAGGACAATATTTGCCACGAAACTACGTGCTACTTTTTACCTTAATTCTACACCCTAGTTTGGCTATAAGAACCGAAATGCTTTCATAAAAAAAGCGAAACTCAGATGATTACTTCTTGGTGGGATCAATAAAATGCTCATTAAAAGTGTAAGGCGCACTTGCACACCACTTTCCATTTAAACCAGTATATTTTATACCTTCTTCTCGTTCAAATGATTGACTAATAAATTCTCCAGGCATTCTCTTTACGGCGACAGGGATGAAACCATCAATAGAGGATTTTTTGCAAAGTAACAAATTCCGTCTTTTGCAGGATTTTCAATTATATTGCTTTGTATTTTATAGACTAAGTTTACAACATCAGATTTAGGTTCATGTATTAGTTGGTTAATTGGATGCTTTTCTTCTGGATGTTTTGAATTATAATAAATTCGAAATGGTGTGGCAAAGAATCTAACAGGAAAAGTAACAATATCTAATGCTATTGCAAAGATCGAAGCAATAACTTTTATTGCAATATTGTTTATTTTCAAGGCAAAATTTACAAAAGTAGGAAAAAAAAGTCTTTTGAAAAATCTTTGAGGTTTTGAGTTCTCTGAGGGAACGCAAAACCATACGGTATTGACCAACCTTTTTTCGGCGTCGCATTGCGCCTAAGAAATGCCCCCATTTCTTCCGGAGAAGATATCTCTTTTTCAAACAAAAGATTGTCTTCTAAGTCTTTTATTTGAACATTTGCTTGATAACCAGAAACAAAATCAATATTCATACACCAGCAATTGTGGGCGAATGTAATTTCCGAGAGGAAATTGGTAGAATTTTAAAAAAATGTCATTTTGGGGAAGAGAAAATGTAAATAATAATTTTAATTCAAAATTCAAACTGTTCCCTTCCTATT
>JACDDG010000067.1:0-5378 GCA_013817115.1 Parachlamydiaceae bacterium
ACAAACCAAGCTCTTTATGCGGCGTATCAGTCTCGATGAGGAAACAATCGACCGGAGAGCCGTATGCGCTAGTACCGCCCGTGCGGTTCGGAGGGAGGGGTGGTGAAAGCCATTCCTACCTCTATCTTGTGCTTGTGCACAATCATCCGAGTGGGGATCCGACACCTTCAAAGGAGGACTACGAGGTTACAGAATTGCTTGTAAAAGCTGGTGTAATGATGTCGATACCTATTCAGGACCACTTGATTATTGGGAATGAAAGTTATGTTTCTCTTCGGCAAAAAGGTTTTTCTTTTAGTTGAGTTGTTTTAATGTAATGTGGTGCTGCGGCTGAGGGCCAAAGTCATTGTTTTAACCTTTAAATTTAAGCTCAACGAATGGCAACTATGAATCAAGTGGAACCAAAGAGTCTTTCATATATAAATTCTCTTGAAGGAGTGCTAACTCCGTTTATAATTCCGTCTTTTAGACCTTTTATGCGCAAATCCGCAACAGGCCCGCTGGTGTTAAGTAATATAACAAGCACCACTTTACCCGAAGAATTTGAAGAACTTCGCAAAAAAACACCTGATTATGCCTTACTGGATACAGAATCCGGCGAGAATATCATATTTAAGACTTCTAGGAGGTTGGGTAATCACAACCTGCTTAGGCATATTCTTAAGACTAATGAGGCTAAGGTTTTTAACTTAATAAATTGCATTGCTGAGTGGCTTTACACTCCACTCATGTTGACAGCTAGTTGTGAAAATAGGGTAGAAGGTTATCTAACAGCTAAAACTCTCATTGAATTTGAAGCGAATGTAAATTTTTTCAATATGGAAGGTTATACAAATCTTTCTTTTGTCTGCTCAAAGCAAACGGGAAGTTGTAACATGGCTATAGCTATGCTTTTAATTAAAAAAGGTGCTAAAGCTTACGAGTCGATTGAATTTAATAAAGTTTGTTATAGTTTTCTTAAAAGTCATGTTGTTAAGATTGCTGACTATTCAGAAGTTCAGGAAAATATAGCCAAAGTCGAAGCAACTTTTCAACGTTATAGTTTTGTGAAGCTTGCTCGCAAAGCGGAGCATTCGATTTTTCATATTTTCCCTAAAGATATTTCAAGATTAATATGTGGTTACATAATATTTGATCTGAAAAAATTTTAAGCAATCCAACATCTTTGATGGTGCTTTGGCATAATTCATTCCTTTTCTGTTGCAATCATCAATTTTTTTGTTGATTTTACCTAATTTTACTCTAATTTTATGTTTCGTTTATCATTGAGATCAAATTCCTAATCCTTTACTATTAGCACATAGTACGAGTGAGATTTGCGCATTAAATTATAATAATTGAGGTCCTATGAGCACGATGACAATTGGTCCGAGCAATCAGGACAATCAAGATGTTTCTCTTAACGATGAGCAGACGAAAGGGTCGTCGTTGGGCGGCTATCTCCAGAACATTTTTAATCCAGTTGCTAGAGCGGCATCTTATGTAGCCTCACCCATTGCTCGATCGGTTTCTTCTTGCGGAAAAACAGTTATCGATTGTGGTGTAAATTATGCAGGAAGAATAGCCTTAGGTTTGTGTGGAATCGATTTTATTGATGAGGATACACCCGAAAGAATTCAGAACTTAGATATTAATAATCAATTGCCGGATCTCGCAGATACTTTGGTCTCAATAATCAGCTCACAAATTTCCGGAAAATTCGGAATTTCAGTTTACTCAGGAACACAAGCAGCTTTAAAGCCATCCATCGAAAGAGTTTTAGCCAACTTGGCATGCTATTCTCCTGCTCCTCTTGAAGGAGAAAAAGGTCATTTACTAACTAATATTTGTAAAAACTTATATAAAATACTCAATCCCAATGAAGAAACATATTCGAAGTTACGTTCGTCTTCTCCTGAAAATGATAATATAATTTCTGATTTACTTACTCAAAGCATCCAAAAAAAAGAAGTCATCCAAAATGAAATTGCAGAATACGAAGCCATAGTTTCAAGCTCTTTGCGGAATGCAACTTCGGATGAAACTTATTTATCACAATACGAAAAACCTCAATTTTTGAATGCATCTAGTCGGGCTGAATATTCTAAGAAAATGAAAAAGCTGACTCATGAGAAAAAATGCGCATCTGAAGAGGTTGATCGATTAAATGAACTTAAAAAAGAATATGAAGAGTATTATAACAAATTCCATACTGTTGATGACGAGGGTTTTGAAGAGCTTTGCGATGAAGAGCGAGAATGGTTTTTAGGTAAGTTGCCTAAAAATAATCGTGACTTAGATTTCGATTACATTGCAGCACAAATTTTGAAAGCTGCTGGAGCCGAAGGCGAGATTATGGAATATCTTGGTGGATATTTAGCCCATGCATTGAAAGGCTTCAGCGATATGTTTAACGCACCTTCAGATTTTTCACCAAATGAAGCCTCAATTTTCTCTGGCCACCAACCTGTTAGTGAAGGAATTATTGGTCTTGTGCAAAGTGCGCTTCCAGTAATAATTAATCACAATCAAAAAAATATAACTTCTCTTCTTGTTAGTTTTCTCTCGGGTAATGCCTTTAGGGGGGTCGATTCTTTATGGATCGAAAATTTTATTAAAGCTTTATGTAATCCGAACGAGCCTGAACTGCAAAAATCACTTCTCGTTATTGGTCAATATCTTTCACCACATCTGATACATGCGTTAGAGCATCTTGCAAACAAGAAGTTGCATGCGGGGGCAAATCTTTTGGAATCTGCCTTACTTAATGGGATTGAACTTTTTAGTCGACATTTGGTGGGTAAGGAAACTATTTTTCGGAATGCAATAGTCAACTTTGACAATGATGGAATACAGGCAAAAGCTTATAGAGTTTGCGAAGCTTACATAAAATCTAAAGGCATTTTAGCAGAGAATTTAACTCTTGAAAATGTTAAAGAAATTCTTAAACTCCTGGATGTAAATCAAGTAAAATCTCTGCATGAAAGTTTTTCTGATCCACAACGAACTTCTAATAATTTATTGTTGTTTTTTAAACTAAAGGGCGGGGCGCAAGGTGAGTACAAGCAAAATTCAAATCTCCTTGCAGCTTTTGGCCCTTTGGCAGCTGAGGTTATTTCAGAGGCAGTTTTAGATCAAGATGTTGTGCTTGGTATGTTTTTTAAAAGGGATGATTTGAAGCTTAAAGTTGCGAAGGGATTGCTTAAGCTTTATCGCATGATTGATGGTCCTAATAATCGAACTCAAGGAATGGGAACAGTTATCCAGGATTTCGTTAATGATCTTTCTCCAAAGCTTGAAGCTTCACAAAGCGCAAGCTGTGGAAATAAATTTTTGAGTCACGAAAAACTATTAGCGACGTTAACAGAAGGGCGTAATTTAAGCTCAGAAACTTTAGCGATGTTTGCTAAGACGCTTTCTAATTTTAATTCAAGTTGGCTTGTGGCTATTCAAAAAGCATTGGATTCCCAAAAAATTGTTTCTGAGCCTTTCCTTGAGACGCTGAAAATTTTGGACCCCGAATTTCAATTGCCTGCAATTTCAGAATCTTTGTCAAAAAAGGGCTTTCAGATTCTTACCAATAAGATTGTGGGAAAATTGCAAGACGATTCAAAAATCTTAGATTATTGGAATTTGCTAGTTGATGCTAGCCAACACAGAGATGCTTTATTGGCTACGAAATATAATGACGCAAAAGCAGAAGATCTAACAGAGGCCGAAATTGCTCAGATTTGTATAGCTGGAAAGTATGATTTGAGAAAAAGGGATAAAGGCATATTTGGCGCCATAAAAATGTTAAATAAAGGGAAAATTTCAGCTTCTCTCAATTATAGTGGTGATGTGCTCATTGATTTCTTTAGAAATACTGATACGGAGCAGCTAAAGGCTGAAAAATTAGAAAAATGTTTCACTCAAGCTCCAATGCTGCTCAAGGTCCATGCAGCAATAAATAATCCTGGGGAAACAACTGAATTTCAACCTTTTGTGGAGCTTTTTCTTTCTAAAACCGTTCAGCGCATTTTGTCAAATTTAGCATGCTCTTGTGATGACATTAATGAAAATGGATTGCTCTCAAATATCGTTAAAAGCCTAGTTTCAGCTATAACTCTAGACGATCATGCTGATATTTCTGCTCAAACAACCGGTTTAGATGCTCTTGAAATGATTTTAGCCGAATATATTGCAGCGGTTAATGATTGTAAAGAACTTGAAGCCAAGAACATTAACGCAGACAAAGCCGATACGCACCCCGATTTAATAGAAATACGTAAAAATGTTAAAGAATTACGTGCAAAAATATCCGGAAGTATTCTTGCGAAAGCCGGTCTTAAATGTGCTGCAGATTTGCAGATTGTGGTATTGCCTTTTGCGAACGCAGCTTTGGAAGACTTGGCGTGGGAGTTTCTAAACGATGAATTACCTAGTTTACTCATAAATTTCTGTAAGGGTCTTAAATATGACACACTTTTGTCTGCTGATAAACAGAAAGCTGTAGAATCTTTAGAAGGCCATGCTGAATTGAAAAGTGATTCAAACATCATTAGCGCGATGTTGATGCCAAAAATTTTCAATGCTTTATCTAGTGGTTCTAATCTGAGTATGATTAGCCATGTAGGTAAGGATTTTCTTGATAACCTGGGAATTGAAGGGCTCGAACGTAACTCAATAGAGGAATTGCTAAAGTCTTTGGCAGACAATGTTCACAATGAACTTCAACCCCAAAATTTAATAATACGCCACCTGTGGAAGATCTTAGAAGCTATCATGTCTCCGCGATTGCTCGGGGTGATGGAAAATGCAGCTATGCATGAAAATGTTCAGGGCAATTTTTTAGAAAGTATAATTGTAAATAGCGTGAACGTGATTCAAAAATCTATTGATGCCAATCAACCTCTTTTAAACGCGGGTCTCACCGAGTATAATAAAAGATGTATGAAGGCGGAAGCCTGTGAATGGAGAAATCGTTATTTAAAAGACTTTAAAGGGGTAAAAGCTGGAGCCTGCGATGCTGCTGCCATCCATTTAACTTTGGATGACATCGAAGAAATTCGTAAACTTTATGGCGTTGGATATAGTTCTCATGAAGTCGAGTTTGAAAAAGACGCTAATTATTCACTAAAGAGGATTAAGGCGCTTATAAAAGTTCTGTCAGATTCCACTAAACCTGAAGAGACTATACTTACTGCGGCAGACACCGAGACATTGACTAATTTTTTTGTCGAAGCAAAAAGCGATCGCCTTAAGAGAGAGCGACAAGAGTGTTTGTCCGAAGTATTTGGTCCAGCTACTGATCAAGTTTTAAAACTTATCGGGTTTACCTCTGATAACGCTCTATCCCTATTCAATACTGATTTTGCATTTGTACGAGAAACAGCCATTCCACTTGTTTTCTCCATCAT
>JACDDG010000067.1:5388-9770 GCA_013817115.1 Parachlamydiaceae bacterium
GAGTGATTTCAAAGGTGTAAATGCTGAGAACAGTGAAAAGTTAGAGACATACTTTGGTGAAAACAAAGAATCTATAGAAGATGTGCTAAGTATATTTAGCAAAAAGGAAGTCGTTGCTAAATCAATCAAAGGATATCTAAGAGATAACGGAGCCCATCTTGCTGATAAAATTAAAGACTATTTGCCTAAATCCTTTTTTATAGTAGGAAGTACAATTGAAAAGTTTGCTACAGCTACAACAACTATAACACAAGAAAGGACTCCTCCAAACCAACTGGCGGCTAATCGAATCACTTCATTCATTGAAGATTTAGTTCATGCTAATTTAGTGCAAATTTTGTCCTCTGCTTGTGAAAGTAGTCCGATATCCGATCGACAACAAGGTGAAAGAATATTCGACTTTTTCTCTATGAAAGCTTCTTCTACACTCTCAAGCTTTTTAAAAACTTCTGAAATAAATAACAGTCCAGAAGAACTACAGAAAAGAGAACAGCTTAAAACTCAAGAAGAGATTCGAAGCCGTAAAGAACATGAAGAATTCGAATTGCTGAAAAAAAGAGAAATTCCTTCTGTTTTACTTAAAAACCTTATTACTGAGGTTGGGGGGATTTTTTCAAAACAGCGAGATTACCTCAAATTAGAGATGGCAAAAATGCAGCCGGCGCTTGTAGAACAACGCAGGTTGGCTTTAGAACAAAATTGGAGTGCTGAAAAATTGAAAGAAGAACAATGTAAGCTGCGTAGGCCCATTTTCTTAGGCATTAGTCAAGAGTATATTGAACTAAGCGGATTATCGGCCAAAAACTTATATTGCCCTCAAAGCATGCAAGATGAGATTTGGAAGGGGATTGCTGCTACGATTGTTCCTGACTTAATCGGCGAATGCTATAGTGATTTGACTACTTGGGAGCTTGATCTTGAAAAAGATAAAGTGAAGTTCATTGAAAATAAAATTCCAAATGGTCCCGGAGCAGCAAAAGGATTAGCTAAATATGCTATGAAGTTTGTGCAAAGTCAGTTTGCCATAAATGGAAATCAAACTTCTGATGGACTCTTTGACTCATTAATAACATTTTTTAACAAGGCTCAGACGACGGAAAGTGTTCAAATTGTTCAACTTTTATCGCTTGAGGCAACTAAAACAGCTTTTAAAAACTCGATTGATAAAAACCTCTCTGATGCAGTAAAAGCTCAAGAAACCATAGGGGTCTTTCTAGCTTTAGAAGCATTTTTAGAGCCGATTATCTCAAAAGCTTTAGCAGGACTTGCTGAAAATCTTAATGCTGTTGAAAAAAATAATTCTGAATGCCTTGAGGAGATAGTAAAAGAAAGTATGTTGGCAATTGCTGAGCACTTTACAAAGCTTCGGGCAGTGGCTCTCAGTCACGATGTTCCGAATGCATACCAATTAACGCAATCTCAGCTGATGAAAGGTATGACTCTCGATGGTGTTGCTCGTAAATACGTCTTTTTGGAAGCGATAGTTATAAAAGCCCAGAAGAAAAGAGATGCAGCAGAAAATGAACTGATACGAGGACGTTTTTTACCGCTAAACGAAGTAGAAAGGCAGTCTCATGAAAAAGAATTGGCAAATGCCGAGAAAGAATTAAAGCTAGCTGAAGAAAGAATTAACGCTTATGTAACGAGAGAGTGGCCGATTGATAATGGATTAGCTATGAAAAACTATTTATCGTTAGAACGTGCTCTTACTGCTGCCAGAGTGAAAGTCTCTGCTGCAATAAAAGGACAGTCAAATTGGTTCAATTGGAATCAAGACACAAATGATTCTAAAATTCAAATCGCTCAGCAAGAATATGATGGCATCGAGGAAAGGTTAATAACAGCGAGATATAAACTGAAAGAATATGATGGCATCGAGGAAAGGTTAATAACAGCGAGATATAAACTGAAAAACAAGCTAGTCGATCCTTTTTCATGTCCAAAATATATTATATTTTTGAAAAATTTGGAAGGAGACTTAACTCCTGAAAATAGAATTAAAGTCCAAAACGATATGAAACAATATACTATTGAACTTTTTAAACCTTTAGCTCTCGATCTTCTCGATTTGATCAATGCTGATCAATTTGATGAGATACCTTTTTTGGGTCTTTTGGGGGAAGAGTTAAAAAGGGATAAAATCCAAGAGATTAAGAAAAAATTGCCGGAAATATTATATCAGATTTTTGAAACTGTTGGTGAACCGACAACATTCTTAAGTCTTTTCAACAGTATTCTTGAAAATCAAGCGACGTCAAATGATCCCTCTGTGGTTGATGAGCATGAAGACGATTCTGAAGAAAATGACGAATTTGATGCTATTGGGGGCCAAATTGTGATGGAAGCAATTGAATTAATGCCTTCGCGTGTAGAAGAGGCTCTGTTTATGATTACTAAAGTTAAAGGTGCAACTCAAGAAGCTGCCGGTAAGGCAGTTGGAGCCCAATTACGGAAGTTTATAAAAACACAATCTCTACCCAAACTTTTCAATACGATTCTTAAGTCAAGTGTGAAAGCTGTATTGCCTAAAGCGACCTGGTCAAAAGAAGGTGAGCTTACTTTTGGTAATGAAGCTAGGATGCCACAAACTGTGGCTGAACTTAATCGAGTCGAAGCTGCAAAGCAGCTTGAATCTCAACAGCTTTTTGAAAAAGTAAAAAATGGTCTTGCAGCTTTGTCAGAAGAGATAATTAAGAATACAATCCATGATAAGATTAACGAAGTTTGTAAAAGCGTAAACAATGTCACTAGTTCTGTAATCAAGACTATTTTAAATGAGGAAAGATCTCAGAAAGTTATTTCAGTATTAAATGCATTTACAAACTTCATATATGATGTAATTGCAGTTATGGTTAGAATCATCGCGATGCCTTTTTGGGCCATTATTAGACTGCTAATACTTGCACCTAAATCAACTCAAATTGCCAAGGCTATTGGTTCTACTGGACATAAGCGTTTAGTTTACCAGCTTCCAGTAATATTCTTAGAAATTATTAAAAGAGAGCGTCAGAAGATAGAGCAGAAGCGTGCTGACAAAGCTTTAAAAATTAAAGAAGAACTAAATAAAGTGGAAGAGAATGTTGTTATGGATAATGTTCAGGAAATTGATGAGGAACTTATGTTTGGCCTGCAAGAGTAAGTGTTTTATTTTATGTATGTTGTTGCCACAGATTGGTGTCTTTGAACATAAATTTGTGGCAACAACGTACCCTCCAGGTAGGGTGTAGAATTAAGGCAAAAAAGAGTACAGAGTTTCGTGGCAAATTTTGTCTTAGTTTGCAAAAGAAAAGGATGCCCCGGCATAGGTGTCTGACGTGATATTCTGATATTTGCTTCAACTAAAAACATATCATCCAAGATATGCAAATGTCAGAATGTCAGGTCTGAAACCTAGGCCATCACGTATTAAGCATTCTCATGCCACAAATTTAACAAACGTGAACACATAACGTGAACAGATGTGGTAATAATTTATGGCGCATTAGTTCCTGCCTATAAGTTACGGATGATACGATCTGGCCTAGTACTGTGTCTTGCAAATCCGCTTACAATAAAACTTCGCCAAAGTGCCCGGGGTTAAATGATCAAAAATGACCCAATATTCATATATGGGGTCATTTTTGATCATTTAACCGCGAGCGCTTTGGCAGAGCTTTATTGGAGCGGATTTGCAAGACACAGTACTAGGTTTCAGACCTGACATTCTGACATTTGCAGATTTTGGACGGTTTGATTGTAATATATGCAAATATCAGAATATCAAGTCAGACACCTATGGCAGGGCATTTCTTCTCGTTTGCAGAAAAGCTTACATATGACAAAATTTGCCACGAAATCTTTTACTCTTTTCACCTTAATTCTACACCTACCCTCCAGGGTAATCCCTGCGACGATCAAAGATATTCACTCCCAAAAACGTAGCGAAAATGTAGACCATCATTCCGATGTTGAGTTTCAACGTAGCTGACATATAACTCAAAGCCACGATCGAAATTTTAGTCACCCGAAAAACGGAACAAAAATGTAGCGTTCTGTTCTCAAGCTGAGGCCAAGATCATAGCATAAATTGTTGAAACTCAACATCGGAATGATGGTGCGACACGAAGTTGCTAGAAGAAGGTGTTTCTTTTACGAAACCACCCTTACAGCAGGGTGAACCTAGGGTTCTGAATAAAGAGCGAACCTGACAATGTAACGAAGGAATTTAATTCCGAGGAGAATATCGCAAGGTAGAGACCTTTCTGATAACTATAATCAGGTAAGTGCTAGGGAGTGAGTATGGTGAAGGGAGCTAAATTTGCAAACGGATCGTTACGATGAGCAAGCGAAAATAGTTGAAACGCTTGAACCAAAAGGTACGAGAGTGAGTGAGACGAGTCGTC
>JACDDG010000068.1 GCA_013817115.1 Parachlamydiaceae bacterium
CGGTTAAATGATCAAAAATGGCCCCATATATGAATATTGGGTCATTTTTGATCATTTAACCCCGGGCACTTTGGCGAAGTTTTATTGTAAGCGGATTTGCAAGACACAGTACTAGTTAAAAACACGGAGTTTCCAGACGTATTGTCAAAAAATATACCCGGTCAAATTTATTTTTTAAAAGATATAATTGAAAACCCTTCTCTTTTTATTGAAACGCCTGAACACTATGATGAATTCACATCTTGCCTCAAAATGAGAATCGACTATAAGAGACAAGAAATCAAGAATCTTACGGTTGAGCAAAAAGAATTATGGATAAAAAAGTGTAAGTATATCCAAGAAAAAATTGCAATGAATAACAAGATTATGACAAAAGAAACTATCAATAGTCAATTAATTTTATTAAATGACTATTCCAGCGAAATAATGAGAAGCTTTAGTGATTATTTAGTTCAGCTCAAAACAAATATAAATAATTCTACGGGGAGCTCAATAAATTGCAGCTTTAATTTTCACTTTAATTTTCTTCTAGCGGATGTTCAGGATGGGGAAAAATTAAAAAAATTTAAAAACAAAAAATATGAAATGCCATATCTTGCGCAAACGAATGAGATGACTCAAGACATACGAAAGGTAATTGAAGAAGATGTTTACGAGCATTTAAATGAATTGGCCAAAATTGGCATTGTGGGAACAGTCATTTTTTCTAACTAAAATTTTGAGGCATGCATTTAGGCACGACTGTTTTTATTGACTAAAAAAATTAAAATTTTTATATATAAATTATAGATAAAGATTTTTTATAGTCTAATTATACACCCATAAAAATGGAAAAATTATGAATAACAAGAAACTTGTCGGCAAAGTTGCCATTGTTACCGGCCTTCAAAAGGGATTGGATCTTCAATTGCTTAGAATTAGCTAAAGAAGGCGCTAACGTCGTTGTGAATTATGCTTCTAGCAAAGAGGGAGCTCAAAATGTTGTGGATGATATTGTTAAAAATGGTGGAAAAGCAATAGCTATTCAAGCGAATTTTATTTAAAAACTTCTACATCTTATACGATAAGAGGACAACTTACCTAGTTGTTAAACGAAGAGTATAACTTAGATAACGGCTATTGCCCAGAAATGCTTTCGAAAATTTTTCAAGCATTTAATCCTATCAACGAAATGAGTAACATTTCACTCGTTTGTAAGTTATGGAAAGAACTAACTATTGTTAGTTGTTTTCAACAATTGTACGAGAAACAGTCTATTTCAATGAAGGAATTGACTTTTTACAATATAAGACTAAGACAATGTGAGGACATGTCGTCAAATTGGGATGATATATTTCGACATTGTAAAAATTTCATAACATTGGATTTTTCAAGAGCTTATCAAGAAAAATATTATGGTGAATGGAATGATATGTTTTGGATGCAAGATGATGATATATGTAGCATCATTAAATCTGCTGGAAAACATTGTAGGGCAATATCAATGATAGATTTTACAGATGCCGTACATGTGGGAGATTCAACTAAAGCTAGAATCGAAGAATATTTCCCTGATCTAAAGTACTCTGACTTTAGGTACAAGCTCTAACCTCGATCTTAACCTTAAATACTACCAGCGGCATCATCAAGGTAAGGCGCATCTGGATTGAACATATGAATCATCCTGCCAATAGTGGTGATCCACATCAAAGCCTGTTTGGCAATCTCTTCGTTAAACAACTTAAATCCTGCCCAAACGATAACCAAAGCCAACAACGACTTCAAAGGCATGCCTAGGAACGTGATTTGCACCTGCGGTGCTAACCGATTCGCTATCCCCAGAAACACATCCGTCATCAAAATTGATAAAAGGGCAGGTGTTGCCAATTGTATGCTCAAGATCATGAATTGGTTGAAAAGCTGAATCATGAATAAGGAAAAAGGTGTCTTAGGTAAAAAAAATGCAGAGCTAAAGAACTCGTTAGGTGGAACCATTGTGTAAGATGTCCTGATCAATTCTATCACCATGAATGGACCATTGATTGCCCAAAATATTAAAATCATTACAAAATTAAAAAGCGTACCCAAAGGAGATGACTGATTTTGAATCGTAGGGTCATTCACCATCAAACTTGCGCCACCGCGTTGGTGGTCAATAATAATACCGGCATTTTGAACCACTGTAAAAGGCATACTGATCATAAAGCCAATCAACAAACCGATGAAAAGCTCCTTCATCATCAGAATAACCAAAAACGAATTAAAAGCTACCGGTGCGGTTGTCACTGCTAGGAGATGTGGCACAAAAATGACAAACATCGAAATTGCAAAAGTCATTTTGACAGGATGAGGCAAAACTTTTGCTCCGAAAAATGGAGCTTGAGCAACAATAGGCAAAAAACGGGCTAAAAATAGAAAGAGAAGGGTTAATGGTGCTAAGGCATTTCCTTGAGCCAAAGCACTATTAATGAACAAATTTAAATAATTCTCATCCATAGAAAAAACAACCTAATTAAGTAGGGAAACTCCAAGCAGGAAAATGCGTAAAAATATCTAAAGCAAAGCTCATGATCTGCCCACCTAGCCATCCACCCATAAACATCAAAGTCAGCGTCACGGCCACAAGTTTAATTGTAAAAGAAAGAGTTTGCTCTTGAATCTGCGTAGCCGCTTGAAAGATAGCCACGATGATTCCAAAAAACATACTGATTAAAATCGGCGGAGCCGAAAGGATCAGAATTAATAAAAGACCCTGATAGGCTAGTTGAATGACATGTGATTGGAACATTGCACTTACTCATTTTTAGAAGTCAAGTTTTAAAATGCACAATTTGGCCGCGTAAAAAGCTCCCGGACGCAGCCGAGTTTTCCATTTTATTTAAACTTAACTCCTTATGTTATCGGAATGTATTGACGAGACCCTCAATGAGTAACGTCCATCCATCTAGCATCACCAGCAAGAAAAGCTTCAGCGGCATTGAAATAGTTACCGGCGAAAGCATCATCATCCCCATGGCCAGTAAAATATTCGAGGTCACAAGGTCAATAACGAAAAAGGGAATGTAAATAAGCACACCAATTTCAAATGCCTCTTTAAGCTGACTGGTAATATAGGCAGGCATGACGATCATAAAATCGTCCGGCTTTAAATTCTTTTTAAATTCTTCTGTCGGAAGTCCCTTATAGGCAATACGGTAAAAAAGGGCCTGATGTTTTACTGAGGAATTGCGCTTAAGAAATTCACGTAGAGGCTCTCTTGCAGCCTTCGCGACCTCAATGATATAACCTGAAGCTGCGGGTGAAGTCATCGATTCTGGAGTCGTTAAATGTTGCATAGCATCTTGTGAAGCATCGTACATTTTCATCGCTGTCGGATACATCACAAACAAACTTAACATAAATGCAACGCCGTTAATAATTTGGTTTGGAGGTGCTTGCTGCACACCCAAAGCACTACGTAAAAGGCCCAAAACCACGACGATCTTTAAGAAAGACGTTAGAATCATGATGATGAAAGGAGACAGCGAAAGCAAAGAAAGCGCGACAGCTTGTGTAATTAACGAAGGCCTAGAAGAAATCGCAACGTCTTGTAAAAGTTCTTTTGATCCAGTCGGAAGGTTATCCACTGGTGGAGCTTTTTTCGTTTCTGAAGTTGTCGATCTAGCACGCGAAGTCGAAGGATTAGTTGTAGTCTCATTGGAATCTTTTGGAGGAACAACTACAAGAGTTTTAGCGACACTGGACGACGACGGAGTTTCACCTACGGGAGGTGCTGAAAACAAATCTGTGGGAAAAAACCAAAGAGCTGCTGTGAGAGCCAATAAAGCCATCATTCCACGGTATGCAAAAATCAGATATCTATTCATTTTGGTCCTTTATTCTGCAACTTTTTTTGGCTTTAAGAGTGTTTCAAAAGCCTTCTCAAGTACACGCCATTGATTTTCCAATTGGGCATTGATAATTCCCCCTTCGGTCTCGATAACGCATCCACCACTTTCGATGTCATTACGTTCGCGCAAAGAAAGAGATTCCACATTTTCAAAAAGATCTCGCAGGCGTTTTCTATTGGCTTCAAGACTCTCTAGATCTTTCTTATTAACATAGATGGTAATTTTTTTGTGCTGAGCCACTGATTTTAAGGAAGTAGCAACAATATCAACTATAGCATCATCAGAAAGTTCGATTTCTCGTCCAATAATTTTTTTAGCAGCTTTAAGTGCTACGGGAGCGATCATTTTACCGACCTCAGCGCGAACTCTAACGATCTCTTGTTCCAAAGCAGCAATTGCTTGAGCCCAACTTTTAAATCCAAGTTCGAATCCGTCCTTTTCAGCTTGCAGCTTGATCTTTTCAATTTCTTCAAATTCTTCAATTTTGAAAGATTCTGCATCTTTTTGGACCAACTCAAGAACTTCTGCGGCGTTGAGTAACGTTGAAAATTCTTTAGCAGGTAAAATCTTCGTCTTAGGAGCTACATGGAGAGCATTTTCTTTAATCAAGCTGAAAATTTTTTTATTCACGTTCCACTCATTTTCTTTAAATAGTTGAAAGTATTTAGCACTTGCAAAGATAGGTATACAGTTACTCCAGGGACTTCTTTCTTAGAATAGTTTTTCTTAATGATCTGCCCTCGCCCTACATCTAGACGGTGTATGATGTGCCACATAAGATCTGAAGACTGCCCTGATAAAGCGTAACTTAAGCGCAGAAGCCCACGCCGATGCAAAAGCCTTCCAAGTTGAACTTCATCGCCTTTCCAATTAATTAAACCGATTTTGACGGCTTTCAATTTTTCCTTCTGATGTAAACAAATACGCAAAAAATGCTGCTTTTTTAGGGATAAGCATTTATAAATAGCTTTCAATAGGACTTTATCAACAATGTGCCTAAGTTCCTCGGCCAAGTCGTAAATCCCCAGAAAATCAATCAATTCTATTAATTGCGTTTTGTTCAACAAAGCTAGAGGGGAAGCAAAAGTCTCAGGCAAGAAGGTTACTGGCAATGGAGAGCTTTCCATAAATTTGCGACAAAGAGAGGATAATAAAAATTCCCTTGAGACATCAGAAGCGGGCTTCAAAAGAGGGTGGCACATGAGTTTACTTAATGGGACAGCGCTGTCGGTGGGCAGAGCAGAGATAAGCATAGGCTGCAATGAAGATCTGAAAGTTTCAAGTACAGGCTGAAGCCAAGAGTAATGGATGTCTTTCAAAAAAGCACTAGGCTTCGTCATTACTTTTGAGGCTTCAGTCGAAGAAATCGTGTGGACAAGCACGTGCTCAGCCTCTTCCTTAGACAAGCCTTTCAGTAAAACCTCTGGAGCGCCTTGATGGAACCGGTTGATCAACACGCGCAACATTATAGCGCTTTTTAGCTCCATAGTTTATGTCTCATCAATATCTTTATTTATTTTAGTATTAGGACCACCTTTTGTATCCTCTTTGGCCTTTTCGACCGGTGCTTCCTCAATTTTATCTTTATCATCATGGGCGACTAAAGGTTTGATGCTAAATAATCCTTTGATTCCACCGTGCCTAGCCAATACCGGTAAAAGTTTCCATAATAACCAAACTAGGGATAAAGCCATTAAGAGTAAAAGTATACAAAAGCTAAAGAAAATCCATCTAAAACGTGAAGCCGATTCCTTAGCTACAACAATAGACCAAAGATTCACATATTGCTTAGCCTCTTCAAATGAAGCACCCATGTCTGAAGCCTCACCATAACGAGAACGTTCCCAGACTACAGAAACATCATCAACGTTTAAACCCGTAATAGAGGAAGAGACAAAGCGTCGAATTTTAGTGACCAAATGAGGGTTGGGATCATCCAATACACCCGAATGTTTGATCCATACGGAAGCCGTGATTTTGCCTCTGCTTTTGCCTGGATTTAAAGGGTCTTCTTCAGGAAATGAGACATGCACTTCGGCATCTAAGATCCCTTCATATTTACGAATAGTACTGGCTAATTGCTCTGCCAGGGCAGCTCGATATTTAATTTTTTGTTCCAGGTCGGAAGAAACTAGACCTCCTGTAGAGAAAATACCTAAAATACTTTGAGTCCGACGCCTTGGCAAACCTTGCTTATTGAGTTCACGCATTGCTTCATTTGCATCAGGCGTTTTCACAGCAACATCCCAGAGTGTAATTTTTTGTCCTCCCCCACCTCCAGAGTCTTCAGACTTAGATTTTTCGGCATCGATCCCTTTAGAAGAGAGGAAAACTAGAATTTCATTGGCTTCGTTTTGATCCAATCCGTAGACGATTGTTTTTTTTCCTTCGCAGCTAGTCAAAAAAAGAAAAGCTCCAATCAGGAATAAATAGCTAAAAATGAATTTTAAACTGGAGCTATATTTATTTATCATACTAGACATTGAAAGTGTCCTCCGCCTTGAGTCGTTCTTTTTCTATTTTATTTTCTTCCTGAATTAAACGCCCTAATTCATGGCCGTCATAATCGACGAACTTAAAGAAACGTTCAAAAGTTGGAAAAGCCTCACAAATTTGTTTTGCCATCAATTGCGCTACATGACGATAACCTGAGTGCCCTGCAGCTTGAGAGCGTAGCTCGCAAAGCCATTGCAGTGCTCTTAAATTAACGTGGAAATACCATCGTACGTTGTAAGCCATTGGGACTATGTACTGTGCTTCTTCGGGAAGCTCTGTTACAATCATATCAAAAGCTTCCTTTGCCTGATGCAGCGCATTTGTGTAGGTTGACTCAAAAGTAGTTCCAGCTAGCTCTTTAGGCACATAAAAATCGTTATCGCAAGTCAACAGTTGCCGCTCTTGGGTCAGCATTCGGTGTCTATGTAAATCGCGGTAAACTCCAAAATCGGCTACAATTTCAAAAGTAAAATTCGCATGCTCTAAGGCACGCGGAGACCGTTGTCGTCTGTTTTCACGAGCATTGCACGCAGTATCTAATATTCGTGCAATTTCCTCATCAGGAAGCCTGCTGCAATACGCTGTTAACTCGTCCAGTCCTTTATTTGAATAAGGGAACAGAAGAGCCGCGGCTACCTTAATAACAGATGATGGGTCACTTTCAACTAAAAGTACTCCCGGCTCAGTAATTTTGCTATCAAATTCTGTATTTTGAACTGTGATTGCTTTGATTTCAGACTGCATCGCCTCATAATATTGCGCATAATTTTGATGAGTATGGTGATTTATCTCAGCTCTACGAATAAATGAGGGGATGACTTTGCGAAGCTCTTCGCACATGCATTTGCCAATATCCTGCAACTCTGCCAAATTATTGCAATGCAGTTTATGAATTAAACCCTCAAAAAAACGTCCGTTCCCGTAAACGCCCATATTTGTCAACGTTCCGGCAGGTAATAGACCGCGTAGGCAATCAAGCACTTTAGCACGCAAAGCTGCCGCATACGCCACTTTTGAGGTGGCTGGATCTTTGGGCATTTTTTCTTCAATAAAGGTAGTCACAAGCGGAATTAGCTTGCTATAGGTATCAAATAGCATATTACAAGTAGAGACATATAGATCTCGATAGGCAGAAGTCATGAGTACCGGTTCGCGATAAAAAAGATATTCGCCTCTAACTTTATGATCGAAGTAAATATAACGTGTAGACTTTTCTAAAGGAGAACCGCCAATTCGACAATCTTCAATAGCTTTTGCAGCGATCATTGAAACGTTTTCTATGGCTAAATGAGCTCCGCCGAGCTCGCCAATGGAGTCATCTCCATAACCATCTAAAATACGGTCATAAAAGTTTTGAGCTTTTTTAATAGCTGCAGACTGATTTTCCAAGCTTATTTTATCGTCAGCAACCCCAGTAATAGCTTCAAAGGCAGCTTCTTCGTTATTAGCGACAAATTCTTTTAATAATAAGGAGCGTAATCCTAAAGTGGATCGGGAGTACCGTGAAAAAAGAGCACCTTTGATTACTTCCGGCAAATTCCGTAGCGCAAAGATATGGCTACTGGTGCTCGTTACATATTTTTCCAGAGTCTTTAGCTGAGAATCAGTAAATTCTTCATAATTATCGTCTAGCATGGTCAATCCTAAATGCAAAAGTCAGCGTTCGCAGGGAAAAGAGAACATTTAACAAGAAAAAAGAAGCTCGATTTCTGCCTGCAAGCAAGTATACTTCAAGGTGCCACATTTCCATTTCAGGTTTCAACAAAAAACGATATTGAAGGCAATATTAATATTAATAAATGGTATACTCGAGAGCGAATGATTTTAAAATATTTAACCTAAAGTCCGGAGCATGGCGAAATCATAAATTCCCGCTGAACACCCCGATGTGAACTGAACTTTTAAAGCATACCGACCCACGCTGTTAATGCTTCTCGCTCTCACTTCTTCAGAAATTAGTGATTTTGGTAAAGCTGTAGATCTACGTATGCCTGTCGATTCATCCACACATCCTGCGCAAGGACAATTTTTTTGCAGCTTCTTTAAATGATAAGTAATCATCGCCCCGTCATTCCATTCAATCTGAAAATGATGATTGTCAATTTGTTTAATTTGTCGAATGGCAAGTCGTAACATTTGGCATTTCCCTCCAAGTCAATTCAAAGTTTTGCAATGTGTCTTCAGAAAGCTTTTTCAAGACATCCACTTCTTCCATAAATCCCTTAGCTAGAGCAATAAAAGCTTGCGCCCCCTGAGTAGCATTTTGATTAGCAATTAAAGAGCCTCCCGAATCTCCGCAACGACATATCTCAGGATCAATTGGCACTTCACCCAAAAACGGCACCCCTGTAGCTTGTGCTAGCTTTCTTCCGCCACTTCTCCCAAATAAATAAACTTTTTCTGCAGTAGGTGCGGGCTGATAATAGCTCATATTTTCTACGATACCCACAATTGGTACTTGAACTTGTTCGAAAAGGTGCATAGCCTTACGTACATCCAGCAAAGCGACTTCTTGCGGTGTTGTGACCATCAAAGCACCAAGAAGATGTGCCTGTTGACTTAATGTCAGTTGGATGTCCCCTGTTCCGGGAGGAAAATCGATTAAAAGATAATCTAAATCACCCCAAACAACAGTCTGAATAAATTGTTTAATAATCCCTGTAGCGACCGGGGCTCGCACAGCGGCCGCTTCTTTTTCAGTGCGAAAATAAGCCATTGACATCATGCGAATTCCACCATGACAAATCGCTGGGATTAATTGATCCCCTTGTTGAGAAGGAGGACGTTCTTCTGGAAGCATTTTGCGTACTGATGGCCCATATATATCGGCGTCAAATATTCCCACTCGTTGCCCCAGGCTTTGCAATGCCAAAGCTAAATTTACGGCAACAGTTGATTTACCGACACCGCCTTTGCCTGCAGCTATAGCAACGACATTCTTGATGTTGCTTTTAGGAAGCTGTGGTTTATTTTCTTTAGATGAATACATCGGAATTGGCATACGATCTCACAATTTTATATAGATGGTTTCTACGAGTTGACGATCAGGCCTTTGAAATAACACACTGTGCTAGTTTTCCTCAAGAAACAATTTATGAAATGTGTTATAAATAATCACAGGCATTTTAACAGAGTTTTGTTGAACTGCCTTTCAGGCACGATTGAAATTTAAAATGTAAAATAATTTACCACCTTGCCTGGATCAGCTGGGAAGACATGTTATTAATTGAAAGGTTTTTATTGGAGTGATCTTGTGAGCCTGTTATACCGAATGTTTGCGATATGAAATCTAGTACTGTGTCTTGCAAATCCGCTTACAATAAAACTTCGCCAAAGTGCCCGGGGTTAAATGATCAAAAATGACCCAATATTCATATATGGGGTCATTTTTGATCATTTAACCG
>JACDDG010000454.1 GCA_013817115.1 Parachlamydiaceae bacterium
AGCTTGAAGATGTTGAAAACAATATTCGAAAACTCGATTTTATTAAAAGTGCTGTCGTTTTGCCGATCATTGTTGATGGTAAAGTAAATTATTTGCATTCGGCCGTTACCCTCAAATGTAACATGAATGAAAGTCCCTTTAAAATTTCCCTAAAAATAAAAAATGAATTAAAGGATTTGATCCCGGACTATATGATCCCTCGTAAATTCACCATTAAAGAGTCTTTACCTATGAATCTTAGTGGAAAGATTGACAGGAAGGCCTTGTTGCAGGAGATTACCGACTCTGAATCCCTCTAAAGATCCTCTTGGAAAATCTGCGGTTCTTTTTTTGACTGATTTATTGATCCGGATTGCTAAGCTGTACAGACATTCCGAAAAGGTGAGGTGCGTGAATCTTGCTCCCATATGGTAGTTTGTCTTTTTTCGTAATTCTGTTTTTTCTTTTATTGCCCGCTGTCTTTTTAGGGTACCAAGGGAAGAATATCGCCAAATACGGACTGATTGCTACTTTTCTAGTAATCATTTTAATTTTAGGGGAGAATACCAAGCAGTATGTATTGCTCGGTAGCTTTTATGTGTATGAATTACTTTTGATTAAGGGTTCCTTAGCTCTATCTCAAAAAACAAAAAACTCGTTTATTTTTTACGGCATTGTTTTTCTCTCGGTTGTTCCCATGGTCTTATTCCGTTCGGTGGAAGGCCTGTATCTTCTGGGTGTTTCTTATATTTCTTTTAGAGCCATTCAAATATTATTGGAAATACGAGATGGTTTAATAAAGGAAGTTTCCATTTTTGAGTATAGTTACTTTTTGCTTTTCTTTCCTACTATCAGTTCAGGCCCTATTGATCGTTCAAGAAGATTTCATGAAGACATTAAGCAGCCATTAAAAAAAGATGAATATCATAAACTTTTCAAGAGCGGGATTTTTAGAATATTTTTAGGTATTGCATATAAATTTATCATTGGTGTTTTAGTTTCAGTGTATTGGATGAAGCCTATCCCCTGGGATGGGGCTCTTTTGAATACGATCAATTATATGTATTCGTATAGCATATATCTTTTTTTTGATTTTGCTGGATATAGCTTAATGGCTGTTGGTGTCAGCTATGTTTTAGGAATAAAGGTCATGGATAATTTCAATATGCCGTTTATTAGCAAGGATATTAAAGAGTTTTGGAATAGATGGCATATGTCTCTTGCATTTTGGTTTCGCGATTTTATTTATACTAGGTTTGTGATGAGTGCGATAAAAGGTGAATGGTTTAAGTCAAAGCTGACAGCTTCTTATTTAGGGTTTTTTCTCACGATGACGACTATGGGTGTTTGGCACGGTGCAGAAATGCACTATCTCGTTTATGGTTCCTACCATGGAATGTTGTTGATTTTGACTGATCTTCTGGAAAAAAAGACTAGCTGGTATGAGAAATTTAAAAAGACTGAATTCGGTAATTTCTTTAACGTGTTTGTCACAATTCACCTCGTTTGTTTTGGGTTGTTAATTTTTTCAGGATACTTCAATGTTTTTGTGAAACATCTGCTAAGAGAAATATTGGAATAGGAAGCCAGCGAATTTTATGAGAAATCGCATTTGACTGTCGGCGGGTCTAAGAGTCGGAATAATCAGATAGAGAGGCGCATAATGGCTATCCATTAACACAGCTGAGTTGGCCATAGATGTTGAAGCGATACATATTTTGTGAAAATACCATGGGAGTTGCTATGAGAGATCAAGTATTGAAAATTTTAGGTAAAATTAGTGGCGCTGATGTTGAGAATTTTGAAGACCTTGATGTGGACTTGTTTGAGTCACGTATACTAGATTCTTTGGGAATGGTTGAGATGATGGTGGCCATTGAAAAAGAGTTAGGTATTCAAATCCAGCCTACTGAAGTGGAACGCGCAGAGATAGCTACACCGAATAAATTAATTGCATTTTTAGAAAATAGGAAACAACCTGGATTCAACTCATAATTCTAACAGGTGGCCATTTTTGGAAAACATTTCCGCACTGAAAGCCAGGTAACGGCAAATTAGCTTTCGAGAAAAGCTGATTTGGGAGGGCGAATACAAAGTTCTGGAGCAGAATGCCTATAAATAGTTCAGGAAAGGTTGTGGGCTTTAAGCAAGCCAGGGGCAGGTCCACTTGGTCTGTATACGGCGATCGTCAAGGAGGAGGCTTGGGAATAGGCACTCCTCTCAACATTATGGAACCGGTTCTTGGTATCCATGTTTTATTGCCCTACAGGGAATTTCTCCTGCGAGGATTTGAGGGAATTTCCTTGGTGCGCCTCTAGCGGTGTTGAGGGCAATCCGGCATTCGTTGTCGGTGAGGGACCGTTTTCGTAAGCGGATGCCCTTTACCAGCTCCACAACCAAATCCAGAGCAAATTCTAACGTCATGGTCTGTGGAGGACTTTACTCCTACGT
>JACDDG010000455.1 GCA_013817115.1 Parachlamydiaceae bacterium
TCAGATGTTCTAGCTAGTGTGAGAAGAAAAATTTTGGAGGAAAAATATGGTCCACAGTTCGACCAAAATACCGAACTGTGGAGAAAAGAACTTGCAGAAATCATAAATCAAATGGTGCGGCATGATTTGAACATAAGAAGTTAATTTTAAATCTTTTATAATGTGCAGCGCACAGCTCAAGGGTGCCCTTACGCCAAAAATTCGAATTAGTAAATCCACAAAGTCGAGTCTGTGTTCTCTGTGGTTGTAAAAAAACAACATTGCGTCAGATACTTTAAGCAAAATAAAACTACGCAAGCAAATAGGATTCTGTTCTTGTCAACCTAAACTTTAAATTGAACCGACGCTCTTATTCATTAAAACCCTCCAAGAGCATCCTTAAACAGGTCCATTTTCTTAACTTAATGACATTGCTCTGGAGCTCTGGGCGCATTGCTGACTTATGGTCGCCTAGATTTTTTTGACGCATAAAATATGGGGACAAAATTTGCCATCAAATCCTGCACTCTTTTTTGCCTTAATTCTACACCCTACCCGGAGGGGTATTGTTCGAAATTACTACCATTTCAGGTTTTTGTGTGGATGAAGAGCTTGCTGCACTTGGAGAGTCTCTTAATTACCTCCTTGGCAAGAAAAGAACAGAAAAATAATCGAAATGGAACTGCCTATTATTTATTTGGATTAAAAAAATTTTAGGGATTGATCCTATCTACAAAATTACAAAATCGAGTATAAGCAAAATCTAACCAAAGAGCTTACCATGAAATCCTATCCTTTTTGTGCAATGTGTCCTCTTATGATACTTCTAATTCCGTTAACTTCTCTTAGGGGAGCTGAAGGTGAATTACCAAAAGAAATTCAGAACATCATGCATCAGCCCAAGTATGATCACTCCATGTGGGGAATGTATGTTAAAGATCTGCAAACAGGAAAAGTTTTATTCGATGTAAATTCTGATAAACTTTTTTCTCCTGCATCTACTACCAAAATATTTTCGATAGCAGCTCTTTTGCATACGTTTGGGGATGATTATCGCTTTAAAACTCCGGTATTTGCCTCAAGCAATGTAAAAGATGGAAAGCTCCAGGGGAATTTAATTCTGGTTGCACAAGGGGACCTTACTCTGGGGGGAAGGCAGCCTGATGCGGATACCATTTCTTTTACAAAATTAGATCATTCCATCGCTAACTTTGTACCCGGCACTATTTTAACAAGTGAAGATCCTCTAAAAGGGTTAACAGAACTTGCTAAGCAAGTTTATGAATTTGGAATCCGGGAAATTATTGGCGATGTGTTTATCGATGACAGTTTATTTAATACTACAGAAAATAGAGAAATGGTCCTTGCTCCAATGATGATTAATGAGAATTTAATCGACATCATAATTAATCCAACGACTCTTGATCAAAAAGCTAATATAACTTGGCGGCCTGTTGTACAGGGTTACTCTGTGGAAAATCGAGTTACAACTGTTGCTAAAAATGGCCCCTTTGCCATAGAAATTACAGCTGACAAATCCGGTCAAAACATTGTTGTTAAGGGTACTGTTCCACTCAATCAACGTGATTTGATTCAAACTTACACAATTCAAGAACCCAATGCATTCGCTCGCGCAGCTTTTATTCAAGCTTTGCAAAAGCAAGGTGTTGTGGTTAATTTAACTTCAGATAAATCGACCTTATCCCAGCCTTTGAGCTCATTCCGCGATCTTAAGCAAGTCGGATTATGGACATCACCACCTCTTTCTGAGTATGCCAAACTCATCTTAAAAGTGAGTCATAACTTGGGAGCTGATTTAGTTCCGTTATTGCTAGCTTCCCACCAAGGCAAAAAAACATTTGAGGAAGGAATGCTTTTATTAGGAAATTTTGCTACCCAAAATGTAAAATTAATTTCTGATTCCTTTGTTCTCCTTGACGCTGCCGGCGGGAATGATAACCGCCTAACCCCGATGGGCGAAGTTAAGCTTTTAGAATTTATGCATGGTCAATCACCGGATAAATTTAAAAAATTTTTCGATGCATTGCCAATATTAGGAATAGATGGATCTTTAGAAGATTATGCCAAAAAAACGCAAGCAGCCGGGAAAGTACGCGCAAAGCCGGGTACTGGAGTAACTTTAAATGCTGCTACAGGCAATTACTTTTTAATTACTCAGGCCCTGGCAGGGTACATTGATGGGAAAAATGGACATCAATTTGCGTACATGTTGGTTGTTAACAATGCTAAAATGCCAACAATCAATGATGTTAATGCGATTTTTGAAGATGCGGGTCAGATCTCAAGTGCTATTTATGATTTGACTGAATAGCTTGTATACCGAAGTGCGTCCAAATGTTGGATTTTTGGCTTTGAGAAAGCCCCGCGATTAAGCGATCAAAAACAACCCAATATTATAATGGGGTCGTTTTTGATCGCTTAATCGCAAT
>JACDDG010000456.1 GCA_013817115.1 Parachlamydiaceae bacterium
CTCTATGAGAATTAGTCCAAAATTTGTTTGTCTTTCGAGTAGATTTTTGCCTGCCTTTTGCAAAAATCGTATCGAGAACTTAACCCACATTGCAGCTAAATTTATTTAGTTATGTTAAAAACAGGGATATTTGGCCTGTTTTATAAACATTTCCCTTGTTCATAAAAATGAAAACCTGTTATATCAAGGGTTTCACTTTTCAAAGTGATTTGTGGGGCACAAATCGTGTTTTTTGAGTTTAAATATTTTGGAATTTTGTTGCATGTACTTTAGATCCTCGATGCGAAAAAATCCTGACACAGATGAACTGTGTGGATATTATCGTCTAATGGAAAGCTATCGCGATGTATTGGGGGAAGTCCGAAAAAGAACCTTGTTGAACGTTGGGTTTTTAGATGATTTATCAGGTGATGAACTTTATTTAATTCAAACACGGCTCACAGAAAAGGTGATTGGAGTTGAGAAAACGCTCTTTAGCAATTTTGATAGTGAGAAAGTACAAGCCTATATTGAGAGGTTTTATAATCAACTGGTTTCAGAAAAAAAAATCGATCTGCATGAGAATAAAAAAATTGATCAAAAAAAATTGCTTGATGCTGACACTATAAAAAACAAAGACGTTCGTGAAATTGGAGCAGAGTGGTTGTGTTTACAAACATTAAAACAATTAAAAGTTGCTGAGTTTTTAGAAAGTAAAGGCTGGACAGAACGGCAAGTGAATTTGGCGTTAACCCAAATAATAAGCAGAGCAGTTTATCCGGCATCAGAACTAAAAACATCAAAATGGATAAAAGAAAATTCTGCCGTTTGTGAAGTAACTAATTACCCAGTTCAACTAATTACCAAAGACAAATTATATACAAGCGCATTAAAATTATTTTCTGTTAAAGATGCGATGGAATCATTTTTGTCTACCAAAACCAATGAGCTTTTTGATTTACAGGATAAAATATTTTTGTATGATTTAACCAACACTTATTTTGAAGGTCAAAAATCGGGGAGTCAATTAGCTCAATTTGGGCGGAGCAAGGAAAAAAGAAGCGACGCAAAATTAGTTGTGTTGGCTTTAGTTGTAAATGTAGAAGGCTTTATAAAATACTCTTCTATTCATGAAGGGAATATGGCTGATTGTGCAACGCTTTCTGATATGATTGACAATTTACGTCATAGTACAAGCTCCACCTCTAAAAAAGCAGTTGTTGTAATAGATGCAGGTATTGCAAGCCAGGAAAATTTAGAAATGATAAGTGCAAAAGGGTTTGAGTATTTGTGCGTGACACGTTCCAAGCTCACTAACTATGAAATAAAAACTTCAGATACAGTAAAAACAATTCATGATAAAAAAGGACAGCCAATAAGTTTGCATCGCGTGACAAAAGAAAAAGATTCTGATTACTATCTAAAAATAAAAAGTGAAGCTAAGGCAATGAAGGAGCGCTCAATGAATCTAAAGTTTAAAAAACGATTTGAAGATGGTTTAGAAATTATCAAAGCCGCGGTGACCAAAAAATCCGGAACAAAAAAAGAGGACAAAGTGCATCAAAGAATAGGAAGATTAAAACAAAAATATGCTTCCACTCAAAAACACTATGAAATAAATGTAATAGTGAATAATGAAAAAAAGATTACTGATCTGACATGGAATTTAAAAGATGAAAGGGCACTGAGTTCTTCTCACGGCGTTTATTTTTTAAGAACATCGCTCAAGCCGGAAAATGAAGAAACAGTGTGGACAATTTACAATACCATAAGAGAAATAGAATATACTTTTCGCGTACTAAAAACTGATTTGGATTTACGACCCATTTATCATAAAAACGACGAGTCTACAATGGCACATTTACATTTAGGTCTGTTGGCTTATTGGGTGGTTAATACAATCAGATACCAATTAAAAAACAAAAACGTTCATATCGATTGGCGGGAAATAGTACGAATTGCCAATACACAAAAAATGATAACTACAACAGCAAAAAATGCAAAAGGTAATGACGTGTGGATAAGGAAATGTTCAGAACCCGAAGAAAAAATAAAAGAACTCTACCAGCCATTGAATTATACGTTTTATCCATTCACCCGCAAAAAAATCTGTGGGGCACAAACTTGAATGTTTTTAAAACAAATCCCTTATTTTACAGGGGTTGCAAGGCAGATAGCTGCAATGTGGGTTAACGCAGAGGCGCGGGAGATAAGGAGGCGCAGGGATAATTGCGTTTGTCATGTCGACGATAGGAGACATCTCGCAACGTGTTTCGGTTCAAGTATCTCCGTAGTTTATGCTGAGGCTTAGAAGCATCGATATGACAATGAATCTAAAAACAGTATAAAAGATTTTACTCCGCGTCACAGCGCCTCTTAAATTATGCGTTGAAAAAATTAATAACAGAGCCACATAGTCATAACGGCAACTGAATTAAAT
>JACDDG010000457.1 GCA_013817115.1 Parachlamydiaceae bacterium
ATTTGTGCCCGCGCGCAGTATAAATATATACCATAAAATTGTATAAAAAATGGCAAAAAAACATGGCTACATTTCAAATGATCATCATTGTTATAATTATTCTGATTGCAGGGGCTATTGGGCTTATGTTTGCGCTGCAGAGTGCTCAGTATTTTATGGGGCGTCCGATTTCAATTCGAAAAATATTCGATGGGCTCAAGGCTAAAATATGGATGACAGCGGGTGTGGGCATTTTTTTCTTTATTTTCTATGCAACTATTGTTTTGATTGGAACTAATTACATTAACTCTGAAATCAGGATCAAGATTTTTTATTTAATGCGAAAGGATCCGATTTTATTTGTTTATCTGGGTTTAGTTTTATTTGTAACGACTTCATTAAGTATATTGGTTGTGAGAAGCATCATTAAGCGTATCTATAATTCTCGTGGTTAAAAAAATCCTTATTTGCTAATGTCAAATTAATAAACTTAATTTGCAAGGGCCATATAATGTCTAAAGTTCTAGTCACCGGAGCCACAGGCTTTGTCGGAAAACGTTTGATCTTGACACTTCTCGATCAAGGTCATGAGGTCTATGCATTATGCCGAATTCAAGGCACTGAAGTTTTTGCACAACCCTACCAAAATTTGCATTATGTTTTCGGAGATTTACGTAATCCCTCTACTCTTACAACAATTCCACAAGATATTGAAGCTGCTTATTATCTCGTTCACTCAATGTCAGAAATTGTCAGCAACCTTTCAGAAGTCGAAAAAGAGGTTGCTCAAGGTTTTATCGAAGGTGTAAAAAAAACTGAAATCAAACAGATTATTTACCTGTCAGGCATCATCAACGATGAAAAAGAACTGTCATCCCACCTTAAGTCAAGACTTTTAGTCGAAGATACTTTGAAAAAAAGCGGTATTCCTACCACAATTCTAAGAGCAAGTATCATCATTGGATCCGGAAGCGCGTCGTTTGAAATTATCCGCGACCTCTGCGAAAAATTGCCTGTCATGGTGGCTCCAAAATGGGTCAACTCCCCTTGCCAACCTATCGCCATCAATGACGTCCTTTTTTACCTAAGTAACGTTTTACTGAATAAGGAATGTTATAGTAATACTTTTGATATTGGTGGACCTGAGGTGCTTACCTTCAAAGATCTTCTCTATAAATATTCTAAATATAGACATTTACCACGGAGGATTTTTAATGTACCTGTGTTAACTCCACGACTTTCAAGCTTTTGGTTGGTTTTTATAACCTCAGTCAAATTTTCTATCTGTTTTTACCTCGTTGAAAGCATTCATACAAGCTCTGTTGTTCGTTTAGATGGCATACAAAAAATATTGCCACATTATTGTCAAACATTTGACGAAGGTCTTGAAGATGCTTTTCAAAAAATTAAACAAAATAGTGTTATCTCGACGTGGATGGATTCATGGGGAATGGCTGGAATTAACCCCAATATTAACGATTACATTGAAGTCCCTTCTGATGGCTGCTTAAAGGATGTGCAACGTTTTAAAATACAAGATTCAAAGGAAAACACCATCGAACGTGTATGGTCGATAGGCGGCGCTAAAGGTTATTCTGCCCTTAATTGGACGTGGAGACTACGCGGTTTAATGGATAAATTCATCGGTGGCGTCGGCCTTAATCGTGGCAGAAGACATCCTTCAGAAATAATCGTTGGGGATGCAATCGACTTTTGGCGTGTTTTGAAAGCTGATAAGGAAAATGGCAACTTAATTTTGTTTGCTACAATGAAAGTCCCGGGAGAAGCTTGGTTACAATTTAGGATAGAACCGGAAGAAGATCATTGGGTTCTTATCCAACAAGCTACATTTCGCTCTAGAGGATTGTTTGGTCGTCTATATTGGTATGCTTTAGTACCTTTTCACTATTTTATATTCCGTCGTATGGCGAAAGTTTTGGCTGGTCAGATCTCAAGTTAGTACACCATGTCGATTGGGTTTACATGAACCAGTAAAATCAAACACTGTTTTTTTTTATTCAAACTATGTTAGAATTGTCTTAGTCCAATAATGCAGAGTTGAATCGAAGCATTTTCTGATTCAGTCTATTCTTACAGAGGTTTTATGTCACAGCGCCCTAACATACTGATTACAAATGATGACGGTTTATTTGCTCCCGGGATAAAAGAACTTTGGAAGGCGCTTAGCCTTGTTGCGGATCTGACAGTTGTTGCACCAATGTCTGAACAATCAGCTGTTGGTCTTTCAATTACAATAAGGGAACCGCTAAAAATTGAAGCCATTAAATGGTCCAATGGTGCAATGGTATGGGGTATAAATGGAACTCCGGCTGACTGTGTCAAAATGGGACTATCTGTCATTTTAGAAACACAACCTAACCTTGTCGTTTCAGGAATTAATCGCGGTTCGAATGCAGGAAGAAATTTGCTGTATAGCGG
>JACDDG010000458.1 GCA_013817115.1 Parachlamydiaceae bacterium
ATGGAGACGCATATGCTTTCGGCAATAAAGCACTTTTGCCCCTAGATATCTCCACCAACCTAGTAGCTTAGGATTAAAGTCATAAAGATGAGCTTGATTAAACCACACTTTTTCGTTTGTGATTGGATGAGAAATGACTGCGGGCCTTTTTTGAGAAATTTCCAGCCATTCGCTCTGATTCCATTTATATTCAAACTCGTTCTCAATACACTTTTCTTCTACAATGCCCTTATGCTCTGTTTCAAATACATTGATCCATGATTTATGAGAGGGCTGTAACTCATTTAGCAGGTTCATCAGCTGACTTTTGTAGTAATAATTAGAGGTGTATTTTATACCTTTAGCAATAAATGCCGATTTAACACTGCTATCCACAGCGTTGTAAACTTTTCTAGCGTCAGCTACAGTCGTTTCGCCATTTTCATTTGGGGCCACATGGCAGTAAAAATAAATGCGTTTGGGATATTTTTTGACAAAAGAAAGCTCGTTATGCAGAGGAATTTTTATCGATGGCGGAGCCTCTGTAGAGGTGTAGATGCCATCATGAATTTTAGTTCGTGGACTATCTCCTCCGATGTAATCTATAAATTGCCCTTCATCAATTGTTGCAATCAATGCAGCAAATTCTTTTTCATTAGAGAAAGGGAAATTCCGAAATAGCAATCCTCCTGATTTCAATAATTTCTTCTTAAGAATTTCTTTGTTCAAAGAAATCACTTCTAGAGTCTTCTCTAAGGACATCGGCTCAGAAGGCTCAATCACGAGCGGTAACTTCTCAGCATTTATCCAGCTTTCTTTAAGGCCATCCATGGTTCACTCCTACTTTGTGCCCAAAATAGAAAGCCGCTCCATTTTATGCAAGCAATATAATACTGAAGCGATCAAAAATGACCCCATATTTAATATTGGGTCGTTTTTGATCGCTTAATCCCGAGGCTTTCTCAAAGCCAAAAATCCAAAATTTGGACGCTCTTCGGTATAAAATCCTTGAATAGAAATAACTCAATGTTTTTTTTTGATCCCTTAATCGCAGGAGCTTTCTCTTTGCCAAAAACCAAAATTTGAACACTCTTCGGTATAAGATACCGTTTCAACCTAATCTTTTTTTAAGGCTACTGCGACCTTTAGAGCCTCTTCCACTCGAAACATAGCTGAAGAATCGATTGAATCAATCTTAGAACTAATTCTATTCTTATCTAGAGCTCTGATTTGATCCATTAAGGCTTTGCATTCTCTGCCCTGGACGATTACTACAGCCTCAAAAGGATATACGGTTTTCACTTTGCTTGTTACTGGTGCCGCTATAACACGCAACCCTTTTTTATTTTGTGAGTTATTAGATAAAATTATACAAGGCCTTGTTTTTTGTGTCTCAGTCCCCATGGTTGGATCTAATTTAATCCAATAAATGTCTCCTCTCCTTGGATAGTCAGTCATCTCGTAGCTTCTCTTGGTTTTTACTAAAATTTTTCAACCAGCTCCAATCTTCACTGTCGTCAATCAAATCACTGGTATCATCTAATGCATTCCAAACTTTAAGAATTTCTAGCCGATCAGTATCTTGATTTGAAGCCTCATAAGCAGCATCCAAATCTTGCTCCTGCTTAATTTCCTGTTCTTTCAAAGCTTTAAAAATAGCATTTGAAATGAATTGACTTAAGCCTCTTTTTCTAACGTAACTTTTTAGGATTGTTTTTAAATCCTCTGGGATAGAAAAAGTCATGTTTTGGTGTCTCATACCCCCCCTCTTTCCCTTATTTTACATAATTAAGCAATTATTTAATACGTATAAAATTAAGGCCCAATTTCAGTGAGAAAAGGGGGCCGTGGTTGTGACCTCCTAAAATGACAGGCAGCCCGACGACAAACGAAAAATACGTTGATGCACCTGATGGGGATTCGTAGGAGTTAACTTAACTCCGACCCCTCTGGTTGGTGCGAAGCGCTACTACATAGTAAAGTAATTATTGATGGCTCAATAATTACTTTACTATGTAGTAGTAGAAGGGAGCAGACTCGGATCAAAGGGTTTGTCCAAGCTCCAGTGTAATATGATCAGCAGAAATGCCACAGGCAAATTCCTTAGCTGTCATGCAGCGCTTCCCCTCCAACTGTAATTCTAGTATATTAAGCGCACCTTTTCCGCAGGCAATAACAATACCGGTTTTATCATACTTCAACAAAGAACCGGGCTCCCCTATTGCATATGCATCTTCTGCTAAAGTCGTCCGCACAATTTTAAGGCGTTTTTTTTCTCCTTTAACTTCAACGTAGCACCATGCTCCGGGCTCAGGGTTAACTCCGCGGACTAAACAATGCAGTTCTGCTGCCGGACGTCTCCAATCTAGTTGACAATCTTCCAATTCAATTTTCGGAGCAAAAGTCACAGCTAAAGGATCC
>JACDDG010000459.1 GCA_013817115.1 Parachlamydiaceae bacterium
GTTCTAGCATTTTAAATTTTGATGTTTAATGGTTTCTCTAGCGGACTTTGTGCGCTCCTAAAGGGCACTCCACGCGTTTGATTATAATAAACTTGGATTCCACGAGCAACACCCCATGCAATCGACTTAATGTAAGAAGGATCACCAAGTTTAGTCATTTCCTGATTGTTGGTCATAAACCCTCCTTCGACTAAGACTGCTGGCATTTTGGTTTTCCTTATTACAGCAAGATCCCCATGCTTGACACCTCTCGATTTTGCTTCGGTTAAGTCAATAACGTATCGGAGAACAGATTCCGCAAGCTTTTTCGAAGAGGCAACGCGTTCTTTATCTCCATCAGTGCGATAGAAAAAAACTTCTATGCCTTCTGCTTGCGAACTTGGAGCTGAATTGTAGTGTAGGCTTACAAAAAGGTCTGCTTGGCTTTCGTTTGCTAGGTTTGCTCGAGCATCTAAAGAAATAAAGGTATCGGTCGTTCGTGTCATAATTGTGCGAAAACCCATCTGCTTCAAATAGCCATCAAGGATTTTTGCAGTAATCAAATTAAGATTTTTTTCTTTAAAAATCGTCGCCGTCGGAGCCTCTGTTCCAAAATCTTTACCCCCATGACCTGGATCAATCACGATAAGCGGCCGCCTTCGAGGAAAAGGCGCGGCTGCAGGAAGTGACATAGGCGCCGGGGTAAGCACATCATAGGTTATTGTTGGTGAGGCTTCAGAAACAACGGGATAAACCTTGGGTAAATTTCGCGCACAGGAGCACTCACAAAGCAGAACTAAAAAGCAGAAAAAACTAAAAATTGCATTTTTCATATAGACCCTTTTACATTTTGCCCTATCATGCAGAGGTTATGGCTTTAAGACAATATCCATTTGAGAAAATCCAGAAATTTCAACACTATTTTTAATGGATTGATAAGTTCCAAACTGAGCATGCCTATCATGAAATAACTGAGGCCTAGCTGTAGGAAAGTTCAGTTTTGCGTCTTTAAGTTGCACTTGCAACTCATTGAGTGAAACCTTTTTCCCATTAAGCAAAATGGCATTGTCACGTTGCACCTGAATGGCAATCGGACTACAATCTCCTGATGAAAGGCATGCATTGCTTCCTGTGTGACTAGAGTCCGCCAATGTAATTTGATCTAACTCAAGCAAAGGGGCTATCACAATAAAAATAATTAATATTACGAAGACCACATCAATCAGAGGAGTTAAATTTACTATTGGCTCTAAAACATCTCCCCTATTCGAACGCCCTGATTTATACCGAGACATGCACATCTCCTCTTTCGCAGCTTTCCACGGTTGCTCCACGTGCTCTATATTCCAATTCCATAGCGTGAACCATGGCCAAGTTAAACCCTTCCATATCGACTCGAAAATCACTCATGGAATTTTTTATATAATTGTATCCAACTAGCGCAGGAATAGCATCGACTAACCCCAAAACCGTTGTCGTCAATGCCAAAGAAAGCCCCTCGAGAACAACCTGCGAGCTCCCTGCCACCTGCGACTGCATACTGGAAAAAGTTATCAAAATTCCCCACACCGTGCCAAGCAATCCGAGAAAAGGAGCAAGGCTAACAACTGTAGAGAGCAAATACAGATATTTCTCCAGGGTTTTTGCTTGGGCTTCCCCTTCAATATATAAGGAGTCTGCCAAAACATCTAAATCAATCGAAGAAAGCAGCCCTATTTGAAGACCTTCTCCTTTGTTTTTATTGAGTAAAGTAAGCGCTTGCTTTTTGAGAACTAAATAGAGATCTAAAAAAGGATTAGGTGTTTTTTCACATGGAAGTGCAGTCAGGTCTATGGCAAGAGGGGCAGAGGTAAAATTCTTTAGCTGATCTAAAAAAACACTTTGAAAATCCAAAGCATTTTTTTTTGCTCTCCAAACGAGAATTCCTTTGTACAACAAGATGACCCAGCTGAGCATAGAGAGAAAAATTAATCCTATGAAAATCATTTTTCCGAATATGTCTGAGGCAATATAAGATTGAATAAAAGGGTTGACCCCCAAGATTAGACTATGTTGTATCATTTTGGAAGTCTCACGTTTGGAATGGCTTGGCTTGACATTTGGGATGCTAATTAATGTTAGATTTACGGTGCCTTTTGCATCTTTGCATCTTTGCGGTAAAAAACTGCTGCTATGATGCTCGAGGTTTTTTTTAACGCAAAGGCGCAAAGATTCAACGAGAACCGCAGACCTAAATTCACTTGCTCTTGAGTATAGCTATTTTTTATGAATTTCGCCCAGTCAATTTTTTAAGCTCTTACATCTTATAGAGGTTTGCAAATGAAGTGATTGACTTCAATTTTCCGCATGGTATAATGAGAAGATTTTACTATGCAAATGGAGAGATATCTTGCTCAAGTCCACTGGAAAACCTCTTTGTC
>JACDDG010000069.1 GCA_013817115.1 Parachlamydiaceae bacterium
TCAAAAATAGTTTTAAGGGCACTTGGGAATAATCTTTTTTTTAATTCTCTTTTATATGATTTTCTCTCGCTTTTGGGCCCTCTTTTCTATTCGCCCACAATTGCTGTTGAAAACCGTAAATTATTTGAACAGGATTGACATTGGGCTGAATATTAATCATAATTAACTTTCTCCTATATAAAATTTTTAGCGGAAAATATTTAAAACATATGTTGTTTTTAATCTATAACATTGGGCTTGCAAGCGGCATGGCATCAAACAACAACGAACCTAAGTACAAACGACAATAATGACTAATGCCCATAGGACACTAAAGACATAAAGCCTTTACCGAAGAGCTCTCCAATTTTGGTTTTTGACAAAGAGAAAGCACCCGCGATTAAGCGCTCCAAAAATGTCCCATGTTATAATATCAGGTCATTTTTGAGCGCTTAATCCCGGGGCTTTCTCAAAGCCAAAATAAGACCTTAAGGACCCTCAGCAGCTAAAAGATTGGGTAACGGAGACCCTACCGGGCATATGAAACCACTTCAGACATGATATTCTAACTACTATGAAAAAGGAAAATCGCGTTTTTCTTCGCCAGATTAGGCGGAGGACTTTTCTTCCAGAGCTTAATTGTTTGAGAAAGAATACCTTGATCAGGAGTCGTTAGTTCCCAAGCTACACAAAGAGTCGTCTCCTCTGAAAGAGTCTGCAATAAACTTTCCATTAGATGCATGTTTCTGTAAGGCGCTTCAATAAATATCTGAGTTGCTTCTTCAGCTTTTGATTGTATTTCAAGACGCCGAATCTCCGCCGAACGTTTTGTGCTATCTCGATCAAGATAACCATGAAAAAAGAATTTTTGTGCCGGCAGACCTGACTGCATCAGAGATAGCAAAATAGATGACGGGCCAACAAAAGCTTGGATATTTATACCTAACAAACGTGCGCGGCGAACAAGCTTTGAACCTGGGTCTGCAATGCACGGCAAGCCTGCATCAGAGAGAAATCCCCAGCGCTCCCCTTTTTGCAACGGCTCCAGCAAAAAATCGATATCGGAATCCGAGCTATGCTCATTATACAAAGCAATAGGCATTTCATCGGTTGGTTTCAGAGTCTCAAATCGTGAAAGATAGCGTCGGCCTGCCGAAGCACTTTCAGCTATTAAACCATCCATCTCAAGAATAGCGCGATCGACGCTTGCGGGTAAGAAGGGTTGGTGATGGCGCATCTCGCCAAGCAAATTAGGGAGTAGTAGTAAAGCCGCTTTTTTTTTGTTTTCCATTTTTCCTTAAATTTTCAATATTTCTAAAAAGTTCTCGTTACAAGCCTAACGATTAAAAGTTCTGCTAAAAAATCACTTGAAAGGCCACTATTTTTTGCTTGCAGCTCAATTTCGTCAATTTTTAATATGCCTGCTTTAAAATTCTGTTTACCGTAGCTTTGTGCAAACGTCATATGACGTTCTAAAATAGCACCTCTCATGTAAGGGAAAAGCTGAGTAATCTCGCTTGCTCCTCCCCCTTGAGCTAAAACCGCGCTCACTTGGTATTCTGTTTGAAACTGAGAGCGTAATTGACGTAAAAGCACGATGAATGGAGTTTCTTCTAACAGGAGCCCTTTACATATGCGTAAAGCAGATGTCCCGTCGCGCCTAAAAATAGCCTCGCCAAGTTGAAAGCCCGTTTCGACTGGTACAGATGAAACGATCGCTGATACATCTGCCATAGTGATTTGAGTGCGTGTTCCGATGTAACAAAAAAGCTTTTGCAATTCCGAGTGAATTAGCTCCTGTTGTGTTCCTAGTAGTTTGACAAAATGTCGACAGGTTGTTGCGTCGATTGATTTTCCTTCAGCTGCAACTGTCGTTGCGATCCATTCCGGAACTGAACGCTCTTTCTCCCAGGATTTTTCTTCGACAAACTCTAAAACGATCCCTATTTTTTCAGCTTTCTTATAAAAGTTTGAACCATGATGGAGCGATGTTGCAGATAGGATTAAACAAACCGACCGATTGGGCTTTTCGAAATAGCTTTCTAGAATACCCATGGATTCTTTATCCAGCTTTTCGGCACTTTCAAGTAAGACAGCCCGCTTTGAGGCAAATAGCACAAATGCATTGAGCTCTTGCATCAAATCTTTAGAGGAAAGCTGATCTGATTCGAAAGACTGGACGTCAAATTCACTTTGAGCTGAAGGTGCCCCCTTCATAGCTGTAACAAGTTTATCCACGGCAGTTTTTCTCTGAAAGGCTTCTTTACCTAAAACAATATATAAGGAAGAGAAGTGACTTGGAGCAGCCCCTTCAATATGTTTTTCAAAGGCTCGTAGGTTCGTAAACTTCATTCGTTATATTAATCCGTTTCATAGAGCATAAAGTTTCTCACTATCACACACACTCGAGTACACACAAAGAAACTACTATACCATCTATGAAAATTAATTTCGAGACTAAACCGCCTCTTGACTAAACCCCATTTTTTCGTAAAACGGCTAAAGCAGTGTAGAACTTTAGTAAAGTCTTGAAAGTATTATGGAGGACATTAAAAAAGACCGCAAAGAAGATGTTCTCATCATTTAAAAAAAATATGAAAATATGTGGGGTGGTAATAGCCATGTGTTTTGCAGAAATTTTTTATAGATTTCATATTTTCTTTTAGTCTTGAGCCTCATTACTTTTGCATGTTTCTTTAAGAGAGAAGAACGCAGGTTAAGCAAAAATTTATTGGCCTAAGATCTCGAGAAATAAAAGAATATAATTTTCTAGGGCACCTTATCTCAGAAAGAGATGAAAATGGTGCAGTGACACTTTATACGCCGAATGATGCAGGATTGCCTCTGAAAATCACTCATCCTGACGGAACTAGTGAAGAATTCAGCTTCTCGCTTTATGGAGAACTTCTCAGAAAAACCCAAAGAAACGGCTCTGTAGTCCGTTATTCCTACGACGATTTCTCTAGACCCCTTGAAGAAGAGATTTATGATCGTTCCGGAAAACTATTAAAAAAATGTACTAAAAAATATTCGGGGCTTTTGTTGGAGTCTGAAACGGATGGAGAGGAATTAGAAAAAAGGTATACTTATGATTATGCCGGAAGGATCTCCGAAATTCGCCAAGGCACTTTAACGAAATATATCTATGATGCCCTTGGAAGAATAGAAGAGGAACAGCACTTCTTTGGAGAATCTGAGCACGAGTATATAGCAACTCGATTTATATACGATTTGCTAAACCGAGTGAAAGAGAAATGGAAGCCGATGGGAACGGTCAGACGCACTTTCGCGCTAAAAAGACTTATGACTTGAGGGGAATGTTACCTCAACTGAAACGTGGACACACGCGGGATGCGCAACGACAACAAATACATATGATCCTAGAGGGAATTTAAGTTCTACGACTGATCCTTTAGGCAATATAACTTACTATAACCATCGCTATGATTTCATTTTTGAAGGCCAAAACCTTCTTTGTTTGGAAGTAATCGACCCAGCTGGGGTTAAAACCACGACCATTTCCGATTATCAAGGATCTCCAATTCTCATTCAAATTCATTCCCCTTATGGAGAACTTCTCTCTGATGTGGAAATGTTTTATGATCGTAAAAAGAACCTAGTCAGGAAAGAACAGCAAAAGCTCCCGCGATTAAGCGATCAAAAACGATCCCATATTATAATATTGGGTCATTTTTGATCGCTTAATCCCGGGGCTTTCTCAAAGCCAAAAAGCCAAAATTGACGCACTTCGGTATATAAGGGCATCCGTCAAAAAAAACCTCTGAATACGCATAAGACTAAAACAAAGGACCAATAAGACTCCAAGGACATTAACGACAACTGTTTTCGCGTTTTGGTTATGATATAAGCTGTCATTAAGGTCTTTAGAGTCATTTGTCTTTTTTTAAAACAATTCACAAAAAACCTTTTTAGAACGAATGAAACCGAGCAAAAACATATAATCTATTTTGGAATATTCTTGGAGTCAATTTTTTCCCATTTTCGTAAGCTTCTAAAAATCAGCCTTTTAGAGTCATCTAAAATGGTCCAAAAAAAAATTTTCGGTTTTTTTGGTTGCAAAAAAAATGAGGTGTGTTATTATGACCTTGTAGATGTACTGTGGAAACCTCCATTTGGCGGTTCCTGCAATTATTTATTAAAGTTTCTGTAAAAAGAGGCTTTTGATTACCCCCTATACCAAGGAGAATTCGAATGAAGATTTTTAACAAAATTTTTTCTGGCGTTCTAATGTTGTTAGCTGTTAGCCAATTTAGTACTGTACAAGCAGATAACTCAACTAAGTTACCAGTTTACCAAAACGTCATTCAGGATGTCTCTCTAGGTTATGAAGATACTTTGCTCGCTGGAACAATTAAGTTGGATAATGATCTAGTAATGCACATCGTTGACTACAAAACGCGCGACGACAATGTTATGAATACATGGCATAAAGGTGACGTTGTAGCTGTTCACGGTCAATTAAAAGACGAGATGCTTCTCTTGTCTGTTAAAAGAATCGAAGGGCCAAACCAAGATAAGGTTGAGCCGTATGCGATTTTTGATGTGACTACATCAGATAATGCCAACTTAAAGATTGTTGAGATCAATGACGGAGGTAAATTTGTAAAATTGAACGATGGTTCAGTTTGGGAATTTAGCTGGTACAATAGATTTTCAACAGGAAAATGGAAAGCTGGACAACATGTTATCGTTGGCGGTCAAGGTAAGACAAACTCTTATGATTTTATCAACCTAGATGCTCCAATATCTTTAAATGTATTCAGTGCTACAGGCTCTTTCATCGTACATTAATATTAAAAGGGATTACAAATATAAATGTAGTTCTTGGGTACTCTGAGGCACTTAGAAGAAATTCTAAGTGCCTTTATCATTTATTTAAATTACTTTCTTTATAAATTTCACACACCGCCCATTTCATTCAACAACTAAATCTCCCTGTTGATAACTCATTTTTAATTTTATATTTTTAAATTCAGCTGGTTTAACACTTTTTAAAGTATTGATCACATAAGTAATGGCCTTCTCTAAATAGTCTTCGCCATCCAAGCTATGAATGATAATATTTGCCTTATGACGGGTGGGCTCAAGGAATATTTTTTGAAAGGGAACTGCCATTTTAAAAAATGTTTTTTCTATCATCTCAAGGGTGTAATTGCGCTCTTTAACATCTCGAAAAACTCGACGCTTATAGCGAAGATCTTGGTTAACATCAAGAAAAATTCGCATTCCATCGATCATGTCAACGTTGTCTTGAGTCGAATGAATTCCTTCTATAATGACAACAGGCTTCCATGCTAGGAGTCTAACAGCTACAGGCATCCATGAAGAGAAATCGTACACCGGGCCTTCAATCGGCAAACCACTTTGAAGATCATTCAGGTTTTCTTTCAATAACTTCCAGTTAATCATAGATGGGTTATCAAAGTTTGGAATCCCCTCGATAAAATCACTTTCCGGTTGGACGCGTTTGTCTAAATATTCATCTAAACTTAGGTAAAAACCCTGATCTTCACCTAATTTATTTACTAATGCTTTGGCGAATGTGGTTTTACCCGAAGCGGATCCCCCGGTAATGAAAATAAACTTTGGAGCAGCTCCAGAAATGTACTCCGGAGAATAAGTCAAAGTATGTAGTAATAGCAAAAAAAATCTAATTCTCATGTCTTAATAATCCATTTATAAACTTCTTTGGGTGAATGGCAAAGATGAAAGGCGCCAGCGTCATTTAATTCTTTGATGCTTCCATAGCCATAGGTAACGCCGAGCGGAATAAGTTCATTATCTAAGGCTGCAATTACGTCGAATTTTCGATCACCAACCATCACTGAAGGGTTATTTATTGAATTGTTTTCCATGATATACTTCACCAAATGGCTTTTGTCGCTGCGCGTTCCATCGAGTTCGGAACCATAGATTTTTTCAAAGTAATGTGCTAAACCAAAATGTTTAAGGATTTTAACGGCAAAAATTTCAGGTTTGGATGTGGCAATAAACAGGCGATAATTTTCTTGGATTAGGTTTTCAAGCATCAATGGTACATCAGGATAAAGAAAGTTTTCGTACATTCCCTTATTTGTGAAATGCTCTCTATAAAATGACAGGGCTGCAATTAATAATGCCTCACATGATGTATTTAGAAGTTTAGCAAAAATCTCTTTAAGGGGTTCCCCGATGCACCATACTAACATATCACCAGGTGGAGCTGATAAACCCATTTTTTCAAGAGCAAATTGAATGCTTCCGGTAATCCCCTTCTTTGGATCCGTTAGAGTTCCATCTAGATCAAAGAAGATTGCTTGATAAGGTTTTTTTGTCAAATTAGTATGCTGATTCATAAAATGGTATTTTGTTGTTGATGAGTTGCAAAGCTTCTTGAATATACGGAAGAGTCGGATCTGGCAAATCGTTTATAAGAAAAAATGCAAGTTCTGAAGCCTTTTCATCTGAAATAGCGGGGACTCCCATCCAATCCTTGATCACGTAAAAAAAATTAACGTATCTTTTTTCGAGTTGAGGCTTTCGTACAAGTGTTAATTTAAATGAGCAATTTTCAGGGCTCATTACAATTCCCCCTTCTTCATAAAGCTCTCTTTGAATAGCAGCAAAAATGGATTCTTTCGCCTCAACATGACCTCCGGGTAGAGACCACCACCCATTTGCATACTTGGTGTTAGCGCGTTTTTGCATTAGGATCCGTTTTTTTTTATCTGTCACGATCCCATAGACACTGAGCTCTACTTTTTCAGTCATTGCTTATCTTATTGATTTCACTTAAAATTCTTTCTAACTGCAATTTCACCATAGCGCCATCAACATTTGGGGATGGATTGTCAAATTTTTTTGGTTGAGTTATTGGTTGAAAAGTGAAGACATTGTCACGGTCGGTTTCAGATGTCAGAACCAACGTGATCATCGAGCCTACTTCTTTTAGATCAATTTTTATCTGATGTGGAAATTCCATCCCTAAAAAATAAACAGATCCTTGTCTCTCGATTTTACTGCTTATTCTCTCTGCTTTGACGTATTTTTCCCATTGAGGTTGAAATTTCCCTAGAGACACATCTCTCTTTGGAATTTTATACTTTCCAAGGTAATTATCGGGAACAGATTCTACACTGCCTATTTTCAAAATCGAATTTGAGTTTTTATATTTTTCTATCAGAGCAAGTGCGTCTTCATCCAGATCTGTCACGCGAAAAATATTATGCACGTAAGAGCCACAAATTAGCATAGAAGCAAAATCCCAAGCGTGTGAATGAACTGGAGTCTGCACCTCTAAGTGATCTTTATCCCAAAAATGCATTCTAAGTTTTACACGATTTGAAAGTCGGCATATCCCGAGCTTGAAAAACTTGTTGGGGTGAAAATAGGAACTTTCTATCATTTCCTTCGGAATGCCGTTTTCCAGTAGAATGACAATTAATTGTCGAATGCCATTGATTCCAATACCCTCTAAAGCCTCTATGTATTTTGTGGGTCTGCTGTTAGCTGGATCATCCCCTAAAACGTCTAATAAATATTCTTCAATTCCGGCCAGACTTGGTTCGGCAAGTTTTTGCATAAAAATTCACCTCGCTATTTCAACATTAATTGCTTGATGGCTTCTGTCGGTTGATCAGAGTCATAAATTGCGCGTCCTATAATTGGGTAATTCCCTCCAGCTTTTAAAACATTTCGGTAGGTGCCACCTTGGTAACCAACACCGCAGCATACTATTATTTTCTCCGGACCGATTATTTTCCTGATTGATGCAATTTTTTCAGGCCTATTTCCAGGAGCTTGGACTCCATAAACAGTGGAGAAAGCAGCCATTTTTGCTAGATCACCGGAAATGGGGCTTGTGAATATTAGTCCTCCAGGATGAGTCAATTCGATCTGTATAATAATTCCGAGTTCACCATTAGCCGCTTTTAAACAACTTTCAATGCCATCAGGACCAATAATACCGTGGACCATTACTGCACTTCCACCTTGATCTTTGACCAATTCAATAATTTTTTCATTTGTATGGGGAACATCCGCAATCTTAAAATCAGCAAATACAGGTTTATTGTACCTATCCTTGAACTTGCGAATGCACTTAACACTTTCTTTTAGGGCTAAAAAACCGGACAATTTTATAACATCAATTTCTTCATGAATTTCATCCAGAACTTTAAAATTTTCTGCAGAACTTGGAAGATCTGCTGCAAAAATTATTCCGGATTTCCATAAACCAAAATAGTTTTTCATTTTTTAATCTCTTGTTTCAAGCATAATTTGTGCTTCAATTTCATGAATAATTTGCAAAAGAAATTTTTCTGTTAAAACTTGCGAAATATTAAAACTTCCGTCAGATTTAACAATGAGCATACAGTCTGCACGTCGGCAAATAAGAACTATTGGGTTTCCTATCGAATAAACTATAAATCCTTTGCTCAGCAACAACTGTTCAAAATCTTTAAGGGAAAATAAAGCACAGCTAATTAATCCTTCCGCTTGAACCGCATCAGGATAATCTGAGCAAGGTTTTAGATCAAAAAGCTGGATCATTTAAAAATTTTCCCTGCAACACTATTAAATTCCTTTAATGCAGAAATGGATTTTTCGACATGTTCAGGAGTAGAAGACCAACCAAAGCTAAATCTTAATGTTCCGGACTGCGACAGCCCCAATTGTTGATGATGAAATGGAGAACAATGCAATCCTCCGCGAATTAATATTTTTTGCGATTTCAAATAAGGCTCCCAATGCATTTCAGATGAACCAAATTGGGGTTTTAAAGCAACAATTCCTACCCTTTCGGCATCTGCATTTCTGCCAATAATTTTTAGACCTTCAATTTGAGTGATTCCTTTTATAAATTCAGCCACAAGAGTTTGTTCTATTTTTCTATGATAAACTATTTCTGACTCGGCATGTTCCAAAGAATCAGTCAGAGCCATAATTGCCGGGAAATTCAGTGTGCCTACTTCTGCAAAAAGATCATTTTCTCTTAATGTTTCACCAGCCATGGAATTGGCCCCCGTGCCACCAAAAATAATAGGCTTTAAACGCTTTTTTGCTATCAAAACTGCGGCTCCATGTAAAGAATGTAAGTGTTTATGGGCAGAGAAAACTACAAAATCAGCTTTGCTTAAAGTTGACAGCGTGACGGCGCCGGCGGATTGACTTGCGTCAACTAAGATTGCCGTAGATGGCGAACACAATTTGACAAGATCAATAATTCTTTCAACGGGATAAACTGACCCATTGACATTACTCACATGGGTCAAGCAAAGGAGATTGGGGGAATTTGGTAATTCCGCTAACATTTGAAGTAAATTTGACTCTATAAATCGATCTTCATGATCATAAATAGAGGCTATAATGCACTGACATTTTTTACCTGCTAGAAATTGCCACGGTCTGGCAACAGAATTGTGAGATCGATTGTCTATGGCTAAACAACAATTTTCCTGTTCATTAATATAACCTCTAATGACTTGATTCAGCCCTATTGTGGCGCTATTCGTGAAAAAAATATTTTCTGCATGAGTATTAAGTACTTTTCCAATCCTGGATCTAAAACTTTGCAAATAGAATTTGCCCCGTCTTGAAC
>JACDDG010000460.1 GCA_013817115.1 Parachlamydiaceae bacterium
TCGGTTTTCTACAAAAAGATCTCTCCTCTAAAAAATCAATTGAAAGGAAATGCTTCCAAGCACTTATATCATCACAGTATCGGGAAAATATTTTGAAAAATTTTTTATAATGCGTTTGCCCTGCTGTTTTGGGCGAAACTTGATTTTTATTGCATTTTTGGAATAGAGTTAAGTCTTTACTCCTGGTTAATTCACAAAGTATGGATGGGTTATTTAGAGCAAAATTCCATCTGGAACAAACCTGTTTACCATTTGCAATATCTTTAAAATTTAGCCTTTTTGCAATTATTAGCTGCACATCAAGTGGGAGAGTAATCAATCCATTTTGAGGAGGTAATCTTTCAAAGCAATAATTCCAAGTATGAGAAACTTTTTTAGCAGACAAAATTTCATCATAAGTTAAGTAATTTGCAATAAAATTTAACACTTCATTTGGAAGACATAAAAAATTACTTTGAATGCTTAATCTTTCATTGTGAGCTTTTATCAATTCAAATGTCCAAAATTTTGGAGAACTCTCCAAACCAATATCTTTTTTAAGATTTTTCGTTTAAACAACAGATTTTATCAAAGTTATTTTCGCAAATTTGAAGATATGAAGATAGATCTATAAATTGCATAGAGCGTTCCAGTGGTTATATGAGTGTAGAAAAATAAAAGGACTTACATTCATTTTTTTAATCCTAGCAGCATAGTTCCAACCCCAAAAAGAATTAATCCAATTCCACTCAATACAGACCAAAAAAAGCTCTTATTTACCCTTGTTGCAAGTGTATTAACTTTATTTACCAGCAATTCTTTTTCCCTTAGGGAGGCGGATAAATCTTTAAAATTTTTTTTCTCAGTGTCTAAAATTTCTTTTTCTAATGCTAATGCTACATTTTTTTTTCGGTAATTTTCTGAGGTTTGCATAAGCTCAGAAATTTTTTTTTCATTGACTACAACGTATTGATTTATTCTTGAATCCATTTCAGAAGCAACTTGCGTCTGAAAAGTACTTTTTGTTGTAAAAGTTCAAAATCGGATTTTTTAACAGTTACAAAATCCGATGCTGAAGTCTCTGAATTAGACTCAACGGTTAAATTAGGCGTTGTGGTCTGCAGATAAGATGTACACTGATAACTGTTTGGGCTCATTTTGAAGTAAGAGCAAACTTTGGCCTGGGGATATGATATACCTAAAACTCTAACATCTCCGTGTGTAGGAGGTCGTGTTGCCAGGTGAAGCTATAAATCCATCTGTTATAAACTAAGCCCGTTCCAGCAATTTCCGATGAACCCAAAAAAATCGGTACTACACGGCCTCAGTTCGAGTCAAAGCTTCGATATTCCTGAAGCTTCTGCAATTTCTGGTTCAAGGGATTCAATTTTTTTGGCAATGGCTTTTCCGCAGGTTTTCGCGTCTACACACTGGTGTATACCACGAAAACCGAAGGTGCAATCTTTGAGTTTAAAATAATTTTTGTTTTAAGCGGATTTACCGAACGCAGTACTAGGTAATTTTGCTGAACAAGATCCAGAGGTCGCGGATAGAATTTCGAAATCCTTTGGAGACTAAGCAAGCCACACCCTTCTCATAAGAAAGATTCTTACGGTCTGCGAGATTGTAATAGAGCAACCCACCAGTGAAAATGGATTTTAGTACTACTGCAGTCATCGACTGGTACAGTCGTTATATTCTATCATGGAAGCTCTCAAAATCATTGGATGGCCGTTTTTGCAGAGAAGTATAGATTAATGCTCTTGATTTTTATGGAATAACTGAATAATTTAACACTGATCAGTTAGTGCTAACACCCTGTAGTCTCAGAATTACTTTACTGGATTTGTTTAATTTGTTGATGGATTTCTCTCCTGTTCGTTGTGCATTTTTACACTCTTGGATTTTTTCCAATATTTCCTCCGTCTTATAATCTTGACCCAACGCAAGCTCAAAATACTCAATTGCTTTTTCAAATGATTCTTTCACACCAAGACCCAAACTATAACAACGTGCAACCCTGAATTGACCTCGAGCGAATCCGAGATCCGCGGCTTTTTTAAAATATTTAAAGGCTTCTTTTGAAGATTGTGTTACCCCTGCTCCCTCTTCGTAGCAGACAGCAAGATTACACAAAGCTCTACAATCATTTTGCTCAGCAGCCAATTGATAATAGTGAATGGCAATCGAAAGATCTATATCAACACCATCTCCGTATTTATAATGAAATCCTAAGTCACATTGCGCTTCAGCATACCCCTGATCTGCTGCTTTTTTATAATAATCACAAGCCTTTTTATAATCTTTTACTTCATCCGAATCACAATAATCTGCCAATTTAATCAATGCTGGTCCATATTCTTGATCCGCAGATAAATTGTAGTACTTCAAGGATTCTTCTTTAGACTGCTCAACGC
>JACDDG010000461.1 GCA_013817115.1 Parachlamydiaceae bacterium
GAGTATCATGGAGACAACACAAATGGAACTAAAAAATTAAAAATTTTCAGATGCCAATGGCGAAGGAGGGGGTATCTGAACTGTTACCAACAATCTTTAAAGGCCCATGAATTGTAACTGCAGAAATGTAGGATATCCATAACTTGATGTTGTTGAATTTGCAAATTCTAAAAAGCACATGAGCTATTTCATGTAATGAAATAAGCAACATGCGGCTACCAATGTCGTGCATTTTAGCAATTTGATGAGAATGATCAATTAAGGTATTAAAAATATTAGTTGACAATTCTGAACTAGGCAAGTGTGCCAATTTTTTTAATGAAACGGCCTCCATCAAGTGGATACATTCTCTAATTTGGCTATTTTTTAGCATGAAGTAAAAAGTTGTTTGCCAGGTTATATCGAAGTTTTCAGCAAAGTTTTGTATTTTAGAAAGATTACGAGCTTCTTGACGATATCCTAATAAAATAAGTTGATGTAGCAAATTGAAAGCTCGATTTATAAAGATTTCTTTTTTTAAAGATGGCTGAAGGGTATTTAAGAAACAGATTTCTTTTTTTAGCACTTCATAAGCTTTTAGAAAGTGCTCAGCATTGTAATGATACATGTATTGATTTTGTAGGAGAGAAACTACATGCTTTAATACTTCGATCTCGCTGCTTGGAATAGATGGAGCGCTCATCAGTAACTCTTCTACATTCACACCCAATTCATATGAATTCACTTCAAGCTGAATGTTTTGAAGGGCTAGAATAATAATCCTGAAGTTATGATATGTATTTAAAATTCCCGGGCCGATTAAATTATAGAAAATTATAATATGCCTTTGCATATTACGAGAATTGAGTTGGTCGAGAAGCTTTTCCGGATATTTACTAATTGAGTTGCTCACATGGAGAGAATAGGAGAGCAAGCACCGAATAAATTCATTGTAAATATCATTATGAAAATGTGCGCTACTTTCTATGTCTACTAACATTAGATAGAGCAAGTCAAGGATCTGACCAATTAATTTCATTTCTTTAAAATTATTAAGAAAGCTGAAAATTATTCTGTAGCATTCTTCGGTGTGAAATTTTGCGTATTTATTTTGAAATGCACTTAGAATTTTACAAATTTCATTCTGCTGGAAATAAGATAAATGTTTTAATATCCTCGTCTTTGCGATATTCAGCATCGAGCACATTTGCTTGAAATCTGTTTTGTTCAACAAAATTTGATACATGATGAATATGAATTTATCAATGTCATTAGGGGCTGTTAACATGCCAGAATTTAAAAAATCAGCCCAACTGCATTTTTTGCTAATTATACTGAAATCAACATCATAGTCATTTGAATAAAAAATATCTTCGTAAAATTGAAGTTCTGTTGTGGACGAAAAAATAGATTTTGCTGCTTGCTTAATTTGGTAAATATTCTCCTTTTTAAATTGGAATATTTTTAGTAAATTTCTGATAAAACATACAGCCTTGAAAGAATTATTAAGCCTATTTTTTGAATTAAGCATCTTTAGGCAAACTTTTGTGACACAAGATTCTTCAATTTCCTCAGGAAAAATTTTTATCTGTTCGATTGAAGTTGAAATAGCTTCATATAGCTCTTCTTCAAGATGGATGTTTTCGTTTAAAATTTTTAAGCTTAGGTGCTCATATACTTGTAAAAACCAGACAAGTTTGGTCTTTGGAAGGAAGACCATTTGCCTAGCAGATCGTTGAATCAGTTCAAAGAACCAAAGAGAATGAATGCTAAGCAGATTTTGATTTAATCTAATGTCAAGAATCAATTCTGCTGAAAAATGGATAAGTTCGCCATATAACTCTGTTAACGATCGGTAGTCAAATCTGTCAAGTTGGCTTTCTAAAACATTTAAAAACTTTTGAGCGCATGCAAGAAAGGATGAATTTCCTGATTTAACCAACGCTGTGATTAAACCTAAAGCAGGATTGATTTTGTTTTTATCTTTTTGAATGAGTGAATTAAAAACCTCCGGATCGATTTCTATTCCAATGTTTTTTAATGTCCTGCAATACAGCTTAATGCAGTTTTGTCTAAGATCTATTGAATTCCAAGGCCTCCTTATCCGAGCTAAAAAGTTATCGAAGACTAATTTAAAAATAGTTGAGTCATCTTTTAGAGCTAGAAAAGGAAGGACTGTCAAAAATCCCACGGCCCAGAAGTCATCCTCTTTTTTTTGTAGTAAAAGCAAAGCTTCTTCTAGGCACTCAGTATAGTGCCTTCGTGGATCTTCTACGTACCTTCGAAGCTTTGATTGTCCTATTGAGGGCTTGCAATCAAAGTCGAGAGAGAAATCAGCAATGATGGAAATGAAATGGGAAACAATTGGTTGGGGTAACTGACCCAGCGAATTGATATATTTTAGCGTAGGATGTAGC
>JACDDG010000462.1 GCA_013817115.1 Parachlamydiaceae bacterium
CCATCGCCCTGTACTCAAACGCCAGGCATTGGTGCTTCTTCCCCCTGGGAAGAATTCTGGGATAAAGCCAAAGAAGCACAAATTGTCGATGACAATGGATGCATCCGAGATGAGATCATCCAGAACTACCCAATGGGTGAATTATCTCCTGAAGAGATTCAAGCTATCATAAAAATTTTAAATGAATCTATAACCGGAAAGAATGACATCACCTTCACACTCTTAGATTATTTTTCATATCTAATCGAAGAGTCTCCTAAACAATTCCAAATAACACTCACATCTATCAATCTGATCGGAGGAATTCTTCCTTCTGTATTAAAAAGTTATTATATACGTAACTTAAATGATCTTTATAAAAAACAATGCCAAGCTCTGGGTATCGAACACAAAAAAGTTTTGGTCACAGGAGCTGTAGCAGCCGATTTCGATCGAGTATCCCCCGACACGGACATTCTCTCAACGATTGACAAAGGCGATTTGGGTCTGCTGATAAATCTGGGAACCAGATTCTTTGCAAAAAAGCTAAATACACGACAGAATATTAATCAAAAAGACAAGCTGATAAAAGATACTTTCTATAACGCCAAGACTGTACTTCCTTTTTTTTCTTTGGTCTCATTCGGCGATACTGATTGTAATTTTGTTCATAATTCAAATATTAATCAAAATCTATTTCTCCACCATGCTTTAAGGCTAAATATTTTGCCTCTGATCAAAGCACTCAATCAAAAAAATTGCAAACTTCCCCACAAAATCGAACTGCATGTCGCTAAACTTACTCCAACTCATGAATATTGCGGAGGATGGGAAGTTATGATTGCCCGTGCCGGAAAGAAATTAGTCTGCAAAAATGTCCCTAATGATAGAGCCTGGGTGGCATATATTTCCAACAAGACTATCGGTTACGGCTTTTGGAATCCAAAGCTTGAGCAAAAATTATTTAAAATCATGATTGCCACAAAATCAAAAGCTGAAATATTCACTCTTTTAAAAAAGAAGTGGGAAGATCATCATTTTAAAGAGCCGTTAGCACTCATCCCCCTGATTTTTAATGCAATCATCTCGCTACTTGAAAACCACTATGACGACCCTCGAGCCTTATGGGAAGAAGCGATGTGTTGGCATGATGCAGAAATTATGAATTTAGAAAAACAGCAGAAAAAAATTCCTCATACAGAAAAATCTTCCTTTTTAATCGCTCTTAAAGAAACTATCGAAACTAACACCGTTCCTATTGAAGCTATTAGAGACATCTTGCAAGTTTATGAATGCCTAATGCACTCTTCTCCTCAGCCTTATGAATCAACCCTTAGTCCAAAAGCATTATTATCTAATCCTGAAGCGATTTGGCATGAAGTAACCGTCTCTCAAAAAATTGATCTTAAGAACTATGCCATCTCCTTGCCCCTTAATTTACTTGAGGCGATCCAAACTCTTCTAAAATTAACTTTTGATCAGTTTCAAATTCTATGCAAACTGATTCCTTATCTCTGCCCTAAAGAACCTTTCAAAAAGGAGTTAATTCCGACCAACCTAATTACTGATAATCTGGCAGATGAAATAATTAAATGCTTAGATCATCCTCACAATGATATAAATAGTCTTGGATACGACCTACTTTTGATCTATGCTCTTTCGACACCAAAACCATGGATATTAAGAACTCTAATTAAACACATGCCAAAGGCTTTGGTGTCAGTTGCTAAAGACCACCGCTCAAGATTATTGATTAACTTAGAAGAAACCTTCAGGGGATTTGAAGACACTATTGAATTGCACAAAATCACATCACCTCTAATATTTTTTTGTGAAATGCAAAGAACGATTTCTGATCAACCGGCTCTGGAATTATGCATTGCGTTGGCATCCACAAAAGACTCAGAGCTTGTTCGTGAAGCTGTTAAGCTTCACGCTTCTATCGAGAATGTATGTCTTCCCGATCGAATTCGTTTCTTCAAAATTCTCTTACAGTGCCAAATTGCTGAAGCAGCAAAATTACTTTATCAGTTGCAGAAGAAAAAGCAGCTTTCAAATGACGAAGAGATCAAAATTTTCACTGCAATCGCCGATGAAATCAGAAAAAAACCGAAAAACTCCTTGTCTCAATTACAATATTCTAGTTTTTGCGATGACGCTAGTCTGTTTCTTCAGCTTAATAAGACGCGTGCAGCCCATTCTCGTCAGATTTGTCTTCTTATGGCTCAAGCATTTTTAGATCAAGGTCAGAACGAAGAAGCGCAACAATGGGTTATACAAATTTTAAAATTATAGAGGTTTGCAAATGAAGTGATTGACTTCAATTTTCCGCATGGTATAATGAGAAGATTTTACTATGCAAATGGAGAGATATCTTGCTCAAGTCCACTGGAAAACCTCTTTGTCCTGAAGAGA
>JACDDG010000070.1 GCA_013817115.1 Parachlamydiaceae bacterium
TTCACGTACTTTAAACATGGATTCTCCTGCGGGGAAAAATGAACTTGTGCGCGATCTTTCTAAGCAGATTCGAGAATGGATTCACCCTTTGATGGTGCATGAAAGCTTACGCAAGCTTGCTCATTTAACTAATGTTCCTGAAAGCACCATCGGAGTAGGCCAAGATCATGTTCCAAACCTATATATTAAAAGGTCAGCGAATATTGAGATACAGTCCCATTCTGTCGATCCTGATCGCATATTAGAATTTGATGTTTTGCGCTGGCTACTCCTTCTTGGAAAGATTCAAGTGAAGCTGGTTGAGTTAGCTAAAATAAATTTAGCCCCTGAAGCTTTTAAATCCTCTGTTTGTCGCGCCTTATATCAGGCATACCTAGATTGTTACGCAGCCGGTATTCCATGTGATTTGTTGAATATTGCTGCTGCTTTAGAGGATAGTGACGCCCAACACGCTTTATCTGAAATACTACAAAAAAGAGTCAACAGAGAACGAGGCGAGATGCATCTAGAAGAGTCTATTCAAAAGATGCTCGATAGAAATTGGATGGAAAAAAGGGAACAGGTCCGTATAAAAATTTTAGATGGACAATGTTCAGATGATGAAGCTATGGAGTTAACTAAAGTATTCAAAGAACTTAATAGTAATCCACCAAAGCTCCAAAGTTTGTAATTTGTTTTTTTTCTCTGTGTCTTTGTGCTTTTGTGTTAATTTTATATTTCTCTAAACCTACTTTAAGCTTAATCCCTATCGCTTCCTCTGCGTCTCCGCGTCTAAAAATGCCCCAGAAATTTACACGCTCCCCAAATTACTTCAAATTACTTATCGCTAAGGCACAGGATCAATCTTCATTGTTTTACCGGAAGCAGGATCGACTTTAGTCCTGTAAACCCATGGGTCGCTGTTTTCGCGCATAAGCCTATCGCACCCCATTAGAAAGCCAGAATAAAACCCGTAAGTGCGCATTGACTCCAAAGTATACTGAGAGCTACTCGGAAGGAAATGACTGCGAGGGCCATCTGCAGGAGAAATAATCGTTTGGTGAAAGTCTATCAAGATTTCAGCCATCGAGCCAAAAAAAGGGGTCGGACATTGCTTTGGCACTGGACGCCTTTCAGCTATAACTCGTCGACAACATAGGTCAGCATCCTTGCCCCAAGGATCTGCTACAACAAATGAGGGGGCTAGAGATATGCAAAAAAAAAATTTTTTCATTTTTGTTAAAAACTCGTCTCAAGCATCAAAATAGGAAAAAGCGAATGGTTGCGCATGAATTCACGTCCATTAACTTCATACGTTCTTTCATTATATTCACGAGCTGCTAGACCCGCACCATTGATTCCACCAAAATACCATCCGGTTTCAAGGCTGGTTGTAAGAATTCCTGCCGCAATATTTCCTTTTTTAAAAAAATGGCAAGCAGCCCAAATAAAAAGAGTGTTAAGCATTAAAGAACTTAAGGCTGCATTTTTTTGACCAACATAATAGTACCCCGCTCCTGGCAGCACGGCCTGATATAACCTAGCTTTTTCGGGTGATTTTGCAACAGCTGAGTATTCACAAAGCAAGTCAGTAACATCAGCATCATAGGCAGTATCTTTAGAATTTTGTTGGATTCCAACAAAATCAGCTTTTAAAAAAGCTGTTGAGAGAATGAGGCGAGAAGCTTCTGTTGGATATTCGCATTGAATTATATTAAAAATCTCTGCAGCCTTTGTGTCTCGACCAATTTTATGATAGCAATCATAGAGCATAATTAGCAGATCTTTAAATGGAGCAAAGTCCTTTGAAACGTTTTGCAAACCACTAGCTTCGAAGGCTTCTGTAGCATCCTGATATTTTGTCGCTAGATAGTAGCTTTGAAAGATAGCGAATTCTATTTGACTTCTGCGGTTTACTTCTTTGGGGGGCAATAAGACTAAAGCTCTCTTAAATCCAGTAATTGCGCGGTAATAATCTTGTTCGCCTGCAAAAATGTAGGCAATACGCAACTCCTTACCCCAATCTGAATGACATTCTTCAGAATTCAGAGGCAGAAATGCAGAAGGCCGGCATTGAGTGACATAAGGGTATGGGACATACTCCATATTTGGAGTAAACTCATCACAATATTTCTGGCAACCTGATACCCCAAAAATTAATAGGGCGCTGAAAATTTTTTTCAGCATCCCGCATCGAAACTTTAACCTCATTTTAGTTGTCCCTGCCAGCAAATTCACTATCTACTTCTTCATTTGCGCGTTTTAAGTTAAGGAAATCAAAAGCCTGTTCTGATTCATAAAGCCAATCTTGCTTACGACGCTTCTTAAATTCCCAAATATCTTGCTCATGTTTAGTAAGATTTTGGATTTCTTCTTCAGTATCAATAATGCGAGGACGCAAAAAAATCATCTGATTTCGTTTCGAATCTGTGTATACTTTAGATTTAAATGCAGCTCCTAAAACCGGTATGGCGCCGAGGCATGGGACTTGAGTCGATGTTCGTTGAGTATCATCACGCATCATACCACTAATAATCAGAAAGTAGCCGTCTGGCAAATGTACGCGTGTAGTAGTGGTACTTTTAGTTGTTGAGGGTCCAGGTTGGTTGTTTGCATTGCCCCCTGTCGGGATAGTGCTAGCAATAATATCACTAATTTCTTGGGAAATTTCTAGGCTTATAACGTCATTACTTCCGATAGTCGGTGTTACCCGCAATCTTGTTCCTACATCACGGAACTCAAAGTTGTTAGTAATCGTGTTATTATTGTCTGAGCTTGAACCATTAGATATAGATTGAGTCTTAAAACTGATGTTTTGCCCCACAAAAATCTCAGCTGGAACATTATCTTCGGTAATGATTTTTGGACTTAGAATAATGTTTAAATTGTCTTTAGTTCTTAATGCATGTAAGAGTCCCCCGATAGAACTGAATTCAACACCCATAGCAGTATTGATAATTCTTTGTCCAATAACTCCGAGATCCAACCCTTGTCTGGCAATTAATGAATTAGCAACACCAGGACCAAGACCAGCCCCGTTAGCTAGACCATCAGTGGCTCCAATCGAACCCGATAAAGTATTATTAAGCGGACTAGGATACGCTGTAAATCCTTGAGCACCCGCAAAATTGCCACCTCCGAAACGTGAGCCAAATGAGACTCCATATTCCAACGAATCGGCCAGGGAAGTCGATAAAATCACCATTTCAATGAAAACTTGACGTAATGGAACATCAACATCTCGCATAAGTTCGCGCACTTTAACGATGTCGTCCGGGAAGCCAGTGAAAATAAGAGAATTAGAGCTTTCAAGGAATTGAACGCTTGTCAGTGTAGTGATAAGTGATTCATTCTCAGATCGTTCTAAGGGGACAGGACCTGCAAAACCGGGCCCTCCAAAGCCCAAAGGTGCACTTCCTAGACTGGCAGCAATGGCTTGTAAGGCTGCTTGTATGGAATTGCCTTTACGATATTTAAGCTTATAAAGTGAGAAAAAAGTTTTCTGTTTTGCCGCAAGAGGTATTGGTGCGTTTTGTTGAGGTTGACGTTCTATCCTTTGAACTCCGAGGGGTTCGCCTTTGTTCAAAAGAAATGCCCAACCGTCTGTTGGACTGTAAACCCATTGACCGTTAGGACCAATTGAAGAGTCTTCTAATGGAAAATCACCAGGTTCAAAATTCCAATTGCCATCACTATCAAGCCTCCATCTACCTCTAGGCTGGGTTCCAGTAGGATAGCCACCTGACGGAAAGACTCCGAGTGGCGAAGTAGGATCGCTGCCTGTCGGAAAAACTCCGAACGGGGAAGTTGGATCGCTGCTGCCTGTCGGAAAGGCTCCGAGTGGGGAGGAGGGATCGCTGCGTGTCGGAAAGGCTCCGAGTGGGGAAGTGGGATCGCTGCCTGTCGGAAAGGCTCCGAGCGGGGAGGTAGGATCGCGGCCTCTCGGGTAGACTCCAAGTGGGGAGGCAGGATTGAAGCCGGATGGAGTTCCTAGAGGAGGCGGAAGAAGGGGAGAGCCTTCACCATTGGGTCCGGCTTGAAAAGGAAGATACCAGTTTCCATCATTGTTACGACGCCATCTTCCCGAAGTCGAAGGGTCACCAAAGCCGCTTGAGGCGCCCCTTGAGCCCGCTCCAAATGATGGATTTGGATTGGTCCTAGCATTTTCCTCTTCTTGTCGCAATCTTTCTTGTTCTGCTCGATAGAGGGCTTGCTGATCCGCAGGTAGGCGAAATAAATCTTGTGGTAAAATGCTCGGTGATCTTGGTGTTCTAGGCGGTCTTGATCCTGAACCTGAGCCACTAAATTGCAAATCTTTTAGATTAAATATTTTAGTGGCTCTCTGGTTTTGATCTAAGTGCCGTAACATCGAAATGGTGCGTTCTACAATAAAAGGTGTAGAAACGATAAATATACTGCGTGAAGATTCCCAGGGCACCATTGTAAGAGGTTGATCTTGCGAAATTGGCGCAATGACTTGGCGAACCATTTCGATCAGAACATCAGGACGGCTAGATTCGACCACATATTGGCCAATCACCAAACCGCTCACAGGAGAGTCGATGCTTTTAATTAGTTTTGCGATTTGTTTGACGTTAGAGCTCAGGTCGGTGATGATCAAGTTATTTGTACCATTCATGACTTCTACGAGTGCAGATTCTGATGTTAACGGTTTAATGATTGCCGCAACTTGATCAGGGTTTGCCGTATTTAATCGGAAAACTTGTGTAATAATTTCACTTTTTGGATTTACTGCCGTGGTATCGTCAACCAATTCTGAGATAGAATTGACTTTTTGATTCCTGTGGATGATGATATTATTCCCTTGTTCTATCATGGAAAGATTGTGAATACGGAGTTCCTGCATTAGCGCTGTCATAATGTTTTCAGTCGTTGCAGGTTCTTCAGAAATAACTGTGACGTTAAACTGCAGATCGTTTTCGTCAAAAATAAAGTTTTTCCCTGTGTTTCGGCTGATAAATCGGATGTATTCGATGATGCTGATGTTATTAAAATTGATTAACAAAGCATTTTGATTTTCATCGTTTTCAAGAGTGTTGAAAGGTTCAATTTGCGCTATCGGTGCTTGGTAGTTTCTTGGAGGTTCAGTTGTCCTGTATGATGCATTTGGGACTTGATTTTTAGGAAGAGTTGTTGGAGTGTCAAGCGGAAAAAGAAGTTTTCCAGAGGTTGAAAAGTTTTCACTTCCTGGGGATATCGAAATGTCATTTAAACCATAAGATTTAGGCAGAGAAGATTCATTAAGCCATTTTAAGGAACTTTCATCGTCTTGCAGGCGTACTTTCGACTTATCGATCTGGGCAGCAGGAGAATTGCTCCATGATAAACTGCGAAGTCTATCTTCAGGTAGGATCAAAGCAGGTGCTTCTGCTTTCAATGCGCTGTTATAGCATACAGCACTTGAAAGAATAAGACTCAACTGGAAAAGTTTCTGGGGCAAAAAAAAGTTTTTCATGCGGCTTTGTTACGTTAAGGTTTTATTTGGAAGATTCTGCGATGACACACCTCTAAAGGATTCATTTATTCCAGAAAATCAAATTATTTTCCACAAAAAAAGTAGGAAGACCTAAAAAAATTGTTATTCAGCAGCTTTTAAGGCAAGGGATAAGCCAAAAACGCTTTTTAATACAAAGGCAGAAAGACACAGTAAAGACACAAAGATATATTTTAAAAATTTACTTTATGAATAGCACTCATTGATGAGCTGGAAAGCTGTGAATTCTCTTCATCTTCGAGCTGTAAGCTGGATTCATCATATGAACCATTTTCTTGTAATCCGATTAACCCCCTTTTAGACTTGCGACAAAAGGACAGCCAGTGTTGAATTTCAGGAAATGGTTCACATTGTTTTTCAGTTATAGCTAGCGCTTCTTTTGGTGAAAGATCAGATTTAAAAAGAAATCTGAAAGCTTTGCTTAGCTCTTGCCGCACTCTTAAAGGGAATCCATGGCGTTTTAATCCGATAAGATTAAGTCCTCCGAATTTATATAAGCCTGATCCGGCTCCGATAGTGTAGGGTGGCACATCATGGGTTATACGACTCATGCCCCCAACCATTGCATGGCTGCCTATGCGAGAAAATTGATGTACAGCTGTCAATCCACTAATAATTGCAAAGTCTTCAACATCCACATGACCTGCTAAAGTGGCGTTATTACTCATGATAACTCGATTTCCAACAGTGCAGTTATGTGCTATATGGCAGTACGCCATAATCAAGCAGTTATCTCCGACGGATACAATAGAGCCTTCTTGGCATGAAGAATTAATTGTCACGTATTCACGTATTTCGCAGTTTTTACCGATTGTGACAAAGGTTTTTTCACCCTTAAATTTAAGATCCTGAGTTTTTGTACCGATGCTTGCTGAAGGATAAATCACTGATCCTTCACCAATCGTACTAAATCCATCGATGTAGGCGTGGGATTTAATTACAACGTTGTCTTTAAGAATGACGTTTTTCTTAATGACCGCAAATGGTTCAATTGTCACATTTTTACCGATCTCTGCTCCATCTTCGATGTAGGCTAGGGAATGAATCTTTGAGTTGGGCATATTTCAATCACTTTATCTTAATAATAAAAACTGTTCTGTTTTTTGAAGCTTAATTTGTCTTTCAAATTTGACTTTTATCTACAAGAGCAAATCCGATTTCAGCTTGAACGGCAATTTTGCCATTTACAAGTGCTGTGGCGTTGATACGTCCACCTTTGCTCGCAAAGTGTAAACCTTCACACTTAAGTAATAAGATGTCTCCAGGACGAACAGGATTGCGGAATTTAGCATTATTAACGCTTAGCAATACCGCAATTTTTGGAGTCTGAGCTCGTAAATGCAAAAGAACACCACCGGCCTGCGCTAAAGCTTCAAGGATAAGCACTCCGGGCATAATTGGAGCATCAGGAAAATGTCCTTGAAAAAAATGTTCGTTAAATGTCAGATTCTTTTGACCCAAAATATAACCTTTTTCGACATCGATTTCGAGAATTTTGTCTACGAGTAGGAATGGATAACGATGAGGTAGGATTCTTAAAATATCCTTAATGTCGAAAGTTTGATTTTGATTTTCAGGTGCGGATGGTTGATGGTGTGTCATCAGCAGTTCTCCATTGTAATATAATTGTAGAGCATTTTGGCAAAGGCGAAGTTGGAAGCGTGTCCTGAACGAATGGCTATAAGGTGAGCATGAAAGTTAAATCCAATTAGAGACAAGTCTCCAACCATATCTAAAATCTTATGACGGCACATTTCGTCAGGAAAAAAAAGCCCATTTTTGCTAAAGATAGCATCGTCTTTGATGACGACAGCATTATCAAGGCTGCCCCCTTTAATAAGGCCACGGTCAATAAGTGTTGAAACTTCTTCGTAAAGAGAAAAAGTTCGGCAAGTTGAGATCTCTTTTTTAAAATTGGCCGGAGTAATTACCTGAGACTGAAATTGAGCATTGAGCGCTTTGGATTCGGGGTAATTCAGAGTATAGCTAATTCGATATTCGTGACTTGGAACTGCAACAAGATGAATATCACCTTGTGTCAAGTGTAGTGGCTTTTGCAAGCAGACTGTATAAGTAAAGGCGTCTTGTTCGCATATTCCGGCATTTTCAATCATCTCTACAAATACGTCAGAGCTGCCATTTCCAACTGGAGGTTCCATGTTGGAAACTTCGATAACGAGATTGTCAATTTGGTAGGCTGCAACAGCTGCCAAAACGTGTTCGACAGTATGAATTTTTATTCCGTTAATGCCGATATTAGTGCTGCGGGAAGTGTCACAAACGTATTCTATAGTAGCGGGAATGCAAGGATTGCCTGGAAGATCTGTGCGTTTAAAAAGAATCCCGGATCCTTCTTTTGCTGGAGAAAATCGCATGGAGACGACCGTGCCGGTATGGATTCCGAGCCCGGAAAACGTGACTTCGCGTTTAATAGTTTGTTGCTTTCGTTGGACAGTTTTCAGTGTAGGATGCACAGCAGCCATGTTTTACTCAATAAGGGATAGTTTTTACATTACATGCTAACTTAAGCTTGCTATTCAATGCAATCTAATTATGTTGGAAAATGTCGTTACTCGCGATTAGTTAAAGGCCGTTCAGGTGGTTGTCTAAGTATCATTGCTAATTTTTTGTGACTGGGGTAACAATACTTAATTTGTTACTCTTTACGAATCAAATTGGCGATTTGGGGCTTAAAAATTTAGGTGATCGATTCGATCAAGAAACTTTAAATGATGCTTTTGCACACTCGAAATTTAAATGAAATTTTTTTTCGAGTAATGGCAAAATTATTCAACGCAAATGCAAATTCAGCAGAAGAATTTTAGCATGGATGGAACGCTGAACTACTGTTTTGGCCAAACAAATCCACCAAAAAGCCCTAGAGTGCACAGCAATAAAATCGGTAGGTCTCCGAATTTACTGTAAAGTGTACGATAATGATATTTTGGGACCTCGACATACAAAGCATCTGCAATCCATTGGGACTCCGGCGTGTTATCTCCAAGCATCGCAACAATGCGCCCAAGGCTGTCACAAGCTGAGGTGATCCCTGTATTGCAAGCCCGAACAATAGGAATTCCATTTTCGACGCTACGTAAACGTGCATGGTCAAAATGTTGTTTAGGCAGATTAGAATTTGGATACCAAACATCGCTCGTAAGATTCACAAACAACTCTGCGCCATTTAAGCGGCATTCTCGCATTAAATTTCCAAAAGTCTCTTCATAGCAAATCGAGACTCCGAAAGGCATCGTATTTTTACTAAAAACCGTTGCTTCACTTCCGAAAGTTAAAGAGCTTTGAATTCCATAGAGTGAAGCGATGCTTTCAAAAAAGGAGAAAGGGATGTATTCGGCCATAGGAAGCAATACACGCTTGGCATAACGTTGGAAAACAAATTTTTCTTTTGTTGCATTCGGCATAAAATGGATTGCCGCGCTATAATGCTTTCTTTTATTATTTTGATTCTGATCGACATCTACATCTTCAAGGCCTACAATCACTTCAGAATGAAAGATGTTGGCAATGGTCTGAGCCCAGAAGGCATTGTTGACAAACCACACATCACCTTGTTTGGTTTGATAAGAATGTGCAAATGGTTCTTCTAATGGAGGAAGTTTTTCTTCTGCCGATTTCCCAAATATTTTAATGATGGAATTCTTTACATTTTCATGGGGATAAAGAAAGGTGTATGTCCCGAAAGGCACCACATATTCAGGGAGGGCGATTAAATCAACTGTCTTTTCGCAGTAATTATGAAGAATTTTATAAATCTGAGTCCATTCATCTATCACGAAAGAGATATAACTGGCTTTGTCATTAAAGATAATTGCTTCTTCTGCTGGAAAGGCTGTCTGGACGAGAAGTGCGCGGTAAGGGTCATTCTTGGCAATTAACTGCTGCTCCTTTTGAATTTCATCATGAATGTGAAGGTGGACAATTCCAAAAATATAGGGAAAGGCTCCAATTGAAATCCAAATAAGTGCAGGTGTTTTTTTAGGAAAGGAGAGCCATGCTCGCAGTCCCATCAGATTGACTAGAAT
>JACDDG010000071.1 GCA_013817115.1 Parachlamydiaceae bacterium
GGGGATAGGAGTGTGAATGGCTTTTCTAAATTCTAATTTAGCCATATATTAACGATGTTCTATCCCCCGGTAGGGGGAATTGTTAATAGCCCCGGGTGCAGCGATAGCGGAACCCGGGGTTCGAATCATCCAACACGTGCGCCCCGGTAGGGGCGCCAGAAAGCCACCAAACGCCGTAGACACCTATGTAAGCCCTCCGTGCGTTGCTTGATGCGAGTGGGGCGATGCCCTAGGCTTTTATAAGTCATCCCTTCAGGCTGAAAGGCATTTCTGGCAAATTCCCAATTTTTTTATGAAATAGGACAAAATTTGACACGAAAATCAGTGTCTCTTTTTGCCTTTAATTCTACACCCTACCCTCCGGGACTAATGTTAACTTTACATATTTTTTAGAACAAAGGCAAATTATGGGTTATTTCTATTTTCTGGCCCTGACATTGATAACGTAATTATTTTACATTTATTGTAAGAATAGGTAATATGATCTTTTATCTTCGATAGAAAAGGTAAATTACAGAATAGTCAAATAAAATCGAGAATGCCATGATTATAAATAATTCTATCTTGCCAATGGATCTTTTTGAGCAAGAAATTTTTGTAAAATTTGAAAATTTTGATCTTAATAATATGCGGATTAATCAAAAAAAAGAACAAATACACGCGCAAATTTCAGAAGTTAAAAATAATCTTCAATCTATAAACAATATAATTAAACTTCATGTTCACAAATTCGAAATGAAAAAAGTCTCTTGGGTCCGCCTCTTCGTGAATATTCTAAATCTCGAGATATTTGTTTTGCTTAAAATAAAACACTTATTTTGTCTAATATTTCCGTCCATTAATTTGGAATTTAAAAAACAGATTTATATCTTAAAATCAATAAAACTTTTACAAGGTGTAAAAAATATTATTGAATTAGAGCTTAGTATTTTAAGTGACTTTAAAGATTGGTTTGATCGTAAAAACGATTATCTTAAAAAAGACCATTTCGAATTACAAAAAAATTATCGTGCATTGAAAAAATATTTAATTCCTAACGATTTGATGAAAGATTTATTTGGTGGACGAAAGGCATTTGAAAATTTACCCCTTGGATCAATGATAGTGATCATAAAAAAATAAAACTTGAAGATATGTCCGCTCCATTTATGAGAGGAGAATAGGAGAATTAGAAAGAGGAGAATTTTTTGTCATTCGGGTTGAGGAATTATTTGATAGAATATCAACTGAAGAGGAAGGAAAAATTTTAAAAAACCATCCATCCATGTTAAAATGCAATTTTAATAAGAAAAATACATTTTGCCAATTATTTTTTTCCAAATCTTCGATTCAACAAATAAGCTTGAAAACATTTAATGAGAATTGCGTGTTTGATCAATCATGGCACTGCTTTCCGTCTATGAATGGTGACATTTTACCACCTACTGAAGGTTCTTTGCGAGATAGAATTATCATAAATAAGGACGGAATTATTCAAGATCTCTTATATAATTCTTTAAAAAAAATCATTCGAGAAAAAGGAAATTCAAAATTAAGAATTTGTAAAATATCTTTTAGACATCATTTCCGTTTCCTACTACTTTTGTTTCATTTTCGTTTTCTACATCATTTTCTTTGTCCTTATTTTTTTCTTTGCCTTTAAATTTCTCCGCGAAGCGGTCCAAAATGTAGAAAAAGAGGGGAACATACATTAGTGCAAGTGTAGATGCACCGATCATTCCGCCAATAATGCCGGTGCCAATTGAATGACGAGCGTTTGCTCCTGCTCCGACTGCAAGAAAAAGCGGAAGGACCCCAAAAATAAAAGCTAAAGATGTCATTAAAATAGGTCTTAAGCGTAGTTCTCCTGCTTCAACAGCGGATTCAATAATGGATTTACCTTCTTTTCTTAAACCTGCAGCAAATTCAACAATTAAGATCGCATTCTTCGCTGCTAATCCCACAAGCACAAGCAAGCCAATCTGAAAATAAACATCATTTTCTAAGCTTCTTAAAAGAGTTGCAAGAAGAGCCCCGATGATACCAAATGGCACTGCTGTTAAAACAGAAATAGGCAGAGACCACGATTCATACTGAGCAGCCAAAATCAAAAAGACAATAAGCAAGCCAAAAGCAAAGGTTTTCGTTGAGCTACTGCCGGATTCTTTTTCTTGCAGTGCCATGCCAGACCATGCAAAGGAATATCCTTGCGGGAGTATTTCATTGGCAACCCTTTCCATTGCGATGATCGCATCGCCTGAGCTATACCCACGTGCACCGCTACCCGTAATCTGTGCAGCAGGAAATCCATTGAAATGCGGAACGATTGCTGGGCCTCTTTCATATTTAAGAGAAACAATTGCCGAAAGAGGAATCATCTGGCCATTATTAGATTTCGTGTAAAGGCGCGTAATGTCATTAGGTTGTTGCCGAAACTGCGCGTCAGATTGGAGAATGACGTTCCAAACCCGGCTATATTGTTCATATTGGCTGACTTGAACAGATCCAAATTGAGCTTGCAGTGTATTATAAACATCCTCAATGGGAACTCCGAGTAATGTAGCCGTGTCTCTATTGACATCTGCATGCAATTGCAATGTTGAGGCTCGAAATGTGCTATTTAGACCGGCAAGTTCCGGTTGTTCCCGAGCTTTAGCAAGGAAAGTCTGTGTCATCTCATAAAGCTGAGCAGGCTCACCAGAGCCTTTATCTTGAACCCAGAATTCGAATCCAGAAGATGTGCCGATTCCGGGAATAGCCGGAGGAGCAATGGGAATAATCATTCCCTCATTAAAATTTTGAGTTGACCACTTAATTAGTGAAGACAAAATTTCTTTTGGATTTTCATTTTTAGCACTTTCGTTGGAGGAATAGCGTTTTTTAAAGTTCTTAAGGGTGATAAAAAAAGTGGACATATTTGTTTGATATTGCCCGTCAATGAGGCTGAAACCATTAACGACCGTACGATTCATCACAGCAGGATTATCTGCAAAAAAGTCATTTACTTTTTTTGTTGCCTCATAAGTGCGGTCTAAGCTTGCGGAATCCGGTAAAATGACTTGTGCAAGCACATAACCTTGATCTTCATTTGGAACAAAACTGGTAGGGATGACTTTAAGTAAGTAAATGATGGCAGCAAACATTCCAACAAAGAGAGTCAGTGCAATTAACATGTGTCGAATAACGTAAACCACTGAGCGCCCATAGGCTTTTGTCAATTTGGCAAAGCTTCGGTTGAACCAGGCAAAAAACCCTTTTTCGCTGGGTCTTGTGTGCTTTAATAACACTCCGCACATAGCAGGAGTTAACGTAAGAGCCACAAAGCCTGAAATGGCTACGGAAATGACAATAGTAATTGCAAATTGTTTATACAGCTGACCTGTTGTGCCGGAAAGAAATGCTGCAGGTATGAATACAGCTGCAAGGACGAGGACCACTGCAATTACTGGGCCAGAGACCTCATTCATGGCTTTAACGGAAGCCTCTTTTGCCGAAAGGCCTAATTCAGACATATTTCTTTCGACATTTTCCACCACCACAATTGCATCATCGACAACCATTCCGATGGCAAGGACAATGCCAAAGAGAGTAAGCAGATTAATGGAAAATCCTAAAGCTAACAAACCGGTAAACGTTCCAATTAACGAGACGAAAATCGCGACAGTACAGATCACAGTGGCTCTGAAATTTTGTAGGAATATATATACAACAAGAACAACCAGAACAATAGCTTCTATAAGGGTGTGTATGACTTCCTCGATTGACAGACGCACGAAATCAGTTGTATCTAAGGCAATGGTGTATTCAATCCCTTCAGGCATTGTTTTTTTCATTTCTTCCATTGTTTTTCGTACAGCATTTGAAACGTCAAGGCCGTTTGCATCAGGTTGTTGATAAACTGCTAAAGCCGCAGTTGGCTTATCGTTAAAAAAATTTCTGTCAATGTATTGTTTGCGTCCAATTTCGGCACGAGCGACATCTCCAACGCGCACGATGGCACTTCCTTGTTGATTGGCCCTTAAGATAATTTGCTTATACTGTGAGGGCTCTGTAAAAGGATGCTGTGTTACAACGGGAAAGGTCAGTTGAGTGGTGGGTGCATTCGGTTGTTGCCCGATTTGTCCCGCTCCAAAAAGAGCATTTTGGTTTCCAATGGCTTGTTGTATATCGGTTGTTGTTATTCCTAATGATGCCATGCGATCTGGATTTGTCCAAATGCGCATAGCCTGGTCCGGAACACCGAAGATCGATGCTTGACCTGCTCCCTTAATTCGTTTAATAGCGTCTAAAATGTAGACATTCGTGTAGGTCATCACATAGTCACTACTGTAGCGACCGTCTTTATTGTACACAGAAATAATCATCAAAGTGCTGGCAGATTTTTTTTGGACTGAAATCCCATAATTTCTAACGGCTGCAGGAAGTTGGGGGAGAGCTAAGTTAACTCGATTTTGTACAAGTGCTTGTGCTATGTCGGGGTCTGTTTCGAGGGCAAAATAGACAGTGATTGTCATCTGTCCGGTATTTGAGCTTGTCGAAGTCATGTAGAGCATGTTGTCAACGCCATTGATCTGAGCTTCAATTGGAGCAGCAACTGAATCACCAACAGTTTTAGCGTCAGCTCCGGGATATGTGGTAGTCACTTGAATTTGAACAGGAGTGATAGTAGGATATTGCGAAACTGGTAGAGCTTTCATTGAAACAAGTCCGGCAATGACAATAATAAGTGCAATGACGGTTGCAAAGATGGGTTTTTGAATAAAAAATTTGGAAAACATGTGTCTTAATTGCTTTTGGTAATCTGCTCGCCGGGATGTAAAGCTATGCCCCCATCGATGATCACTTGATCTCCAGGAAGTAGACCCTCTGTGATAAACCACTCTTCATTTTCCCAGTCACCGACATGAACGGGACGAAAATCTGCTCGGCTTTCTTTATTCACAACCCAAACAAAGTGGCCTTTTGCTGATTGTTGCACAGCGCGCTGTGGAATCAGAATCGCGTTTGGACGAATGGCTCCTTCGACTTTCGCTCGTACATACTGGTTTGGACGCAATATCCCTTTAGGATTCTCTACACTTGCCCGAATCAAAAATGTACCTGTTTTGGGATTAAAATAGGGCTCTGTAAAGGTTATTTTGCCGGTGTGTGGAAAGATTTTACCATTAACTTGAATGACTTTTATCTCAAATTCTTCATTTCTCGGGATTATGAGCTGACCTTTTATGACTTGATCTTGAAAATCTTGAAGTTGGTTCTCCGAAAGACTGAAGTTAACCCAAATGGGTGACACTTTGGAAACGGTAGTAAGTAAGCTGTCTTGTACATTTAGGTATGCGCCCTCTTGCTGAAGAGCAGCGCTGGTTATACCATCAATCGGAGAAGTTATAGTGCAGTAGGATAAATTGAGAATAGCCGTTTCTAATTGAGCTTTAGCTTGATCTAAGGAAGCTTCGCCAGATAAAAACGTGCCGTTAGCTTCATCTAGATCTTTTTGTGACAAGGCATTTTGTTCTGAGAGGGGTTTCACGCGAGCGAGATTAAGACGAGCTGTTTCTAAAGCTGCTTCTTGTCGATGGACAGCAGCTTGAAGTACATCGACTTGTGCTTGAAAAGGCTTTTTATCCATAATAAAAAGCACTTGACCTTTCTCGACTAAATCACCTTCGGTGTAAATCCTTTTTTCGAGAAAACCACTGACTCTGGCTTGAATGTTAACTAAGTGGGAGCTTTGAGTTTGCGCCACATATTCAAAGCTGACAGGAACGTCTTTTGGTTCGATGAGAATTGTTGTGACCTTTGCAGCAAGTTTTTGTTTTGTAGCGGCATCATTTGCATTGCTGCAGCTGCCTAAGCAAAATAAAAGTACACTAAGCAGTGTGAATGATGGAGTCGCTACAAAAGATTTCATTTTCAGCATGCTGAGCCTAATTCGAAGAAGTTTTTATAAGTAAACTTCTCATATAACATGTCGAAATCGTTTTAAGATATAAAAAAATAGGTAGTGGTGCTGGACATGAAATCCTTGAGAAATAAGCTTGCTAAAAATTAATTTTTCTCCTAAAATTTCCACTAAATCTATATCAAGCACAACCCTAATTCATCGATCACCTTTTAAAACAAGGAAAAATAAAAATGATCAAAAAGCAATATTACCAAAAAATTGTTGATGGAACTCAAGTGGCGATATTAAAATTAATAGAATGCAATGAAGGATATTATAAATAGGTGGCATTTATTATTTTTAAATTTAAAAATACCACTAGAATGAATACTTTCTAGTTAAAACTTAGTCTTTTTTTCTTTTTGATTCTCTATCGTCATTTTCATACGGCTGAGTTCGCTTATTATCTTGAATAATAGGCTGAACTTCATTCATTGGCCGAGGAAAAAATTGTTGCTGCGGCTGAAAATTATTGATTTGATAAATCTGAGGAGCCAAAATGATTGGCTGAGGAATAAAATGCGGCTGCGGTTGAAAATTATTATTTTGATGATTTTGTGGAGCAAAATTCATGGGTTGAGGATTGAGGGAATGCTGAGGAATGTTAAGATGAGGAATGTTAAAATAAAAAGGTTGGTAAAAATGGTTAATAATCATTGGTTGTGGATTGAATTGCGGTAGTTGCAGGTGAAGCCCAGGTTGCATAAACCCTTGCGTAGGGAAAGTATGTTGTTGAAAATTTCCCCCCATATGAAAACCTTGCGCATTCGTAGTCATTAGATGGTCGTATTGCTGTTGTTGATGTTGAAATCCAAAAGCTTGATTCTGCGCCAGTGGTTCTTTAACTTCTTTAATGAGTTGATTGTCATTTTCATTTTCAGGTATTAGCTCTTCTTCTTCCAAATTATTTGAATCATTCGTGCTTTCTACTAGGGACTTACTCAGTCTTACTGGAAACGATATATCTTTAGGCAAATTTTCAAATTGGATGGGATTTACCTGAAGGTTTAAAGATTTAAGCGATAAATTGCATATATATTTACTAACAAATCTTATTTGATTCGAATTTAACAGGAGAGTTTTAAGTTTTGTTAAATTTCTAATTTCATCAGGAATAGATGGGATTTCATTTCCTCCCAAATGTACTGAGGTTAACTTCGTTAAATTTAAAAATAATTTTGGAAATTCTGATAGACTACTTCGTGTTAACCCTATAAGTTCTAGTTTAGTCATTTGGGCAATTTCCGGTGGTAATTTATCCAATGCGGTATTGTCGAATTTAAGCTTTCGTAAATTAGTTAGCTGAAATAGCTCAAGTGGAATAGCAGATAATCTTTGTTCATCTGAAGAGCTTAGCTCTACTATTTTTGCTAAGTGAAAATTATTTTTATTGAGGTTGTTCCAATTGTCGACCATTTGTGAGGACTTATAAATATTATCGCATAAGCTACCAATGGAATATTTATAATTATGGCCCAAACTATTTTTTTTTAGAGCTTCTAAGGGGAAATTAATCATTAACTTTTTCATGTCAAATCCCAAAATAGAGAATTGTTTATGAATAGAAAATTTGTCCTCCTGATCAAGCGGTGAAAGGACTTTAACATTGTTATTATAAAGACTTTTTTGGACCTCAAGCCATAATCTTTTTTCATAAAATGATCTTGAGACAGCGTGGATAAATATTATTTGATCAACTCCAAGATTGTCCGGTTGAAGAAAATGAATATGTCCTGCATTATAGAAATTGTAGCTTCCAATTTTGGAGTTAGTACTTCCCGTGTGAACTCGGATAGTCGTTCGTTTCTCTCGCCAGCAAACGTTTGTTAGATCTGTGAAAAGATGTTTTCTTAACTGTTCATCCTCTTCTATGGAACTGTTGTAGATCTTTCGTATTTCTTCCCAAATTTTGCACGATTTGCTTTCTAAATAGCAGTATTTATTGACTTGAGCAATTCTCATTACTGTTCTTGCATCATCGCACTCATGTGAATATAGATCGACAGCAAACTGACCAAAAGAATAGTTTGTTTGATTTCTTTCATTTAAATTGTTCATTTCTTACCTGCTAAGGAATTTATTGAGTTGTTTGTTTTGATTTTGACCGTAAATGGATTTTGCGGAAATGTTTTTTTTATCCTTTTTCTATTACTGTGTCAATCAAATAAAAAATGCATAGGTAAAATTAATTATTTTAAATCGATTAGTTGCCTGCATAACTGATAAATTGCTTTGACATTACCTTCCGGGAATCTTAGCTGTGGCTTTCTTTGGAAATCTTTCGCCTACGTATAGGGGTCATTTGGTCTGAGGCTGGGAAATTGCTCCAAAAATTCTATTAACAACGACGTAAATCGTGAAAAAGAACATTGTGCTTAAAACAATATTTCCTGCGACTCTTATTGCAAGTGGCTTATATTCACAAGGCATAATGAAAAATTTATTCACGTGGCCGGCTCCAATCATTGTCGCTAACCTAAGCGAAAATTCATCGCACTGATTGCCAGCCTCACGCCAGTTTATAAGGGATTTTTGAAGAAATCCTGGGGCTGTATAATCATAGTTTTTTTTTATTTTTTTATATTCATTTGGGCTGATGAGTGCTTTAACTCTTTCGTGATGAAACAGGATTAATGCTTGAAGATCTGCAGTAAATGGATCAATCCATATCGTTTCTTGAAAGGCTAAAGTGATAGTTTTGCGCTCTTTTTCAGTGTAGCGATGACTCTTTACCCACGGATTATTTACAATTTTATTAATAAGTTTCAATTTGATTCTGCTGTAATTGTTGTTAGCAGTAATAACATAAATTCCTGTTGATTTTTTAATGTAATTCACAGTAGTTTTTTCCAGAGAAGAATTTTTTTTAATTTTGCACATAAGATTTAAAATTTTAATACAATATACAGTGTCGCTATAACTGTTTTTTAACGTGTAGTTGATTGCTCGTAACATTGTAGAAGCGCTTTTTTCGCTACTGCAATTTAGCATTACCTGCGAATAAACGTTAGTCAATTTAACTGCTTTTTTTTGAAATGAAGGGGTTGAGTACTTGTTAATAAACACTTTTGCAATATTTTCAGCACCTATGATGATTAAATCTTCACTAGATGCATACGAAACTAATTTTGCAGAATAGTAGTCTATACGATGGTCTAGTAGGTCAATGCCAAGCAATATCATAAGTTTTCTCAGTTTATCATTAAGGCCTGAAATTATTTTGTTTAATTTACAAGCTTTGATTGCACCTTTAAACAACATAAAAAATTCTTGTGTCTTTGGTGAATTTTCTTCTTGAATCAAAGTTTCAAATGAAAGTTCACCCAGTAGAGGAATCCATATTTTTTCAACATCGAGTATCAACGCAGAGCCTTCTTTGCACAATCGGGTAATAAATAACTTTCTGCATTCATCTTTTTCAATTTTACTCAGAAACGCCGATTGTAATTGACAGGAGAAAAGAGAGAACATTGCTTCAACAATCGTAACAGTTCAGATACCCCTCCTTTGCCGGTGGCATCTAAATGAAGTAGATTAAATGGCTATTGTTTGAAGAGTGATTTGTTGACATGTCTCTAATAAACGGGGAGTACCTTTGAT
>JACDDG010000463.1 GCA_013817115.1 Parachlamydiaceae bacterium
GCATCCATTCACCCCCTATATGAGTTCTCTGAAGCTTAAATAATCCAAGTTTCATAAGCCATTGACGAATTACAGCATGTGAAGGAACTTCATTCCATATCAATGCCTCTTGAAAAATGCCCCACAAATTTGAAAGACATCTAAACCCGGCACTGCTTGTAAGAATAGCTTTAATTGAAATCCAGATAGTTTTTATGCTGTATTGATAAGAAGGAACTCGAGGTTCTACGTTCGAAATTTCTGCTTTTTTTTTAAGCTTTCAAGCTCTGTTTCTATGGTAAGTTGCTTTGATTTAAGCTTCTGTAATTCAACACTTAAATCCTTTGCTTCCTTTTTCCATTCATCTCGACTATGGGTAACATCTCTTAATTTTCCACGCGCAGCATCTAATTGAGAGGATTTTGTTGCGATTTTTTCTCGTAAATTGTCATAGGCCAGACGTAAGGATCTAATGATTCTTGATGGTGGGCTTTTATAATCGGGTATATCGTTGCTTCCTAGCTCAGGTTCAGTTATCCGTGGCATAATGTCCTCCAGTGAAAATAATCTTAAAAGAATTCACTATAGAGAATTCATGTGAAAAAATTAAGAGAAAAAATACACAGAGTTTACACCCCAGCCTAGGGCATCGCCCAATGTCATTAAGTTAAGACTTCTACTTCGTTTATATGCCCTTAAAACAGTTATGAAGGGGTGAATTCATGCAACCCGTCTATTATTTTTATGAAATTTTTTTCCAGGGTATTTAACTTGTCGTTTAAACTTTCTACCAGGTCTTATGGGTTCTAAATGTTTTTTCATTGAGGTTTTCATCGTAATGCAGAAGATTTTTAAATCAACATTTTCATCTAACAGAGCCAGCACAAATCTGTCTTTCATCTTAGAGAACGCTTGGCTATAATTAATTTCGTATTCATACTGATAAGACTTGTTTTGTCTCTCAATGTCTAATTCATTTTTAGCTTCTAGGGCAAGTAGAGTCGTTGCATTTTTATTTAGTATTGTGGCATGAAATTCTTGTTGCACTGCAAGTATACTCTCCCCACTGTAATTACCTATTTCCATCCTGGTCTTTTGAAATCCAATATCACCTTCGATGCACCAACGGTTAAAATAAAATTCACAAAAAATCGAATGCGGATATTTTTTACTATCCATAAGAGAAGTCAACAATATCTCCACTTCACCTGTTTCTAAATTAACTAAACATATTCGTAAGGATAATTTTTTAAACAAATCAAAATCTGGAAATCTTTCAATTAAAATTCTTCTTTCATCTTTATTCAATTTGTTCAGAGGCAATATAATCTCTTGATCTTTTTTCCCATTAGCCACAGCATTATTAACTTCTGAAATAAATTGCGTACAGCATCTCATTAGAAAATGAATTTTACATAAAATTAAATATACTAATAGAAATAAAGATGGATAGCCTCTATCAAAAAGGATAATAAAATCATTTATCCTTACATTCATTGATAAAAAATCATTTATGTGTTTGATTGCTAAATCCCGCTCTGAAGCACCATATGGCGCGTTTGTGGCACAAATTGTTAATCCCGATTCCGTGTCATATAGTTCAGAAGAGCAGGACATGGGAAGAATCGATTGAGATTGATTAGATGCTCCTCCAAAATGTTTTTTAATTTTTTTGCTAACGGGTAATTCCACATTATATCCATCTATCGCTAAAACTGTTAATCCGGCAAATCCAATAGATTTACTCTGTTGGTAAAAATTTTTTATAAGAATATTATTCAATTCAATAAATGCAGTTTCCTTCAGTTTATGACGTGCTTGAGAAAATGCAGATTTAGTAAAAAAGGGTAGAGAGGATTTTTGACAAAACCTATCTATCTCACTTGCAATACTGTCTCGAACAAGATTAAGAATAATGGATACTGTATTAACAAAAGTTAAAATTCTATTTCGTGTAAAATTGATTTGTGATATCTTGTGTCTTAAAGCAAAATTTTTGGAGAGCAGTACTTCTCTCATTTTACTAAAAATTTTATCTATTTTCATGACATTCCTTTGTGTTGTTCTTTTTTTGATTTAAAAAACTAACATATAAGGAATGTCTTTTTTTTACACTATAAATTTGACTTTGAAGGCTTTGTGAGCTCCTATTTTTAAATACCCTCCATGAATGACTATAGGACACCTTTTCTCTTAACTTAATGACATTGGGGCATCGCCCTAGCTGTCATGAGAGAGCCTTTGCAGGCTGTAGGCCTGCCTTTTAGTAAGCGCTGTAGGCACGCTTAAGGAGGATATAATTAAACTGTTTTTGAGCCAATACTCATCTTTGACATCGCACCTACAGTGCTTGCTATAAGGCAGGCCTACAGCCTGCAAACGCTCTCTCATACTACCTAGGGCGATGC
>JACDDG010000072.1 GCA_013817115.1 Parachlamydiaceae bacterium
TAAGGGCACTTGGGAATAATCTTTTTTTTAATTCTCTTTTATATGATTTTCTCTCGCTTTTGGGCCCTCTTTTCTATTCGCCCACAATTGCTGATAAAATGATAGACACTCAATTTTTTAAATGCATTCAAGATATACGCTACAGCTTACCTCTTTTTCAAACCCCTGTAACGGCGGGATTTCCTTCTCCGGCAGAAGATGAGATTGAAAAAAAGCTGGATTTGAATGAATTGCTCATCAAGCACCCCACAGCCACATTTTTTTTACGTGTTTCCGGAGCTTCCATGGTCAAGGCTGGGATCCACGACAATGATATACTGATAGTAGACCGGAGTTTAGAGCCAATGCACGGTAAGATTGTTGTGGCGGCTGTGAATGGTGAATTGACAGTTAAACGTTTGCACCTTGAAAAAAACAGAATTTTTTTGATGGCAGAAAACGATGTTTATCGACCTATTGAAATCACTGAAGGTATCGAGTTGCATATTTGGGGAGTAGTGACAAGCGTCATTCACGCTCTTTAGGTGCAAACATGAAATATTTTGCTCTTGTCGATTGCGACAACTTCTACGTCTCCTGCGAACGGTTATTTAACCCTAGCCTTCTAGGGCGTGCCGTTATCGTCCTTTCCAATAACGATGGATGCGTGGTTGCCCGCTCACAAGAAGCCAAGAAGCTGGGCATTGCTATGGGCGCCCCCTATTTTCAAATCAAACAGCTATGTGAAAGACTCAAAGTTGCTGTCTATTCTTCTAATTACGCACTCTATGGTGATCTCTCACAACGCGTAGTGCACATCTTAGGAAGCATCGCAGAAGATATCGAAATCTATTCTATCGATGAAGCGTTCCTCACCTTTTCATCAAAATCCCCACAAGAACTTCTTGAAATCTGCAGAGAGATTCGCCGCAAGATCAAAAAATGGGTAGGCATTACTGTTTCAATTGGTATCGCCCCAACCAAAACTTTGGCTAAAGTCGCTACATCTATTGCTAAGAAAAATGGTCAAGGCATTTACGGAATAGGCTCTAAACCAGAAATGATCTTAAAAAATTTCCCCGTTGAAGATGTCTGGGGTGTGGGCTCAAGCACCAGAACAAAATTAGCGGCTCGCGGCATCACAACTGCATGGGAATTTCAAATGCAAGATCCCTTATCTATACGGAAAATGATGGGGGTAGTCGGGGAGCGAATGCTTTGGGAATTGCGCGGTGTAAGTTGCTTACCTCTTGAACGCGTAGCTGCTAAAAAAAGCATCTCTAAATCTCGCTCCTTCGGAAAAACATTAACTGTACAAACTGATATTAGCGAGGCCTTATCGACCTACGTCAATACAGCCTGCATAAAATTGCGACAACAAAAGAGCTGTACTCAGGCAATTTGCGTTTATTTAGAATTGGCCATTGATTATAGTGCAAATACACCATACACAGGACCTCGTCAACATAGCACCGTAATTCCATTTGATTTCCCCACAAACGATACCCCACAAATCATCAATGCAGCAAAACGTGGTCTAACATATCTTTTTCGCGAAGGGTTGCGCTACAAAAAATGCGGGGTTGTCCTGCTCGATCTAATGCCCGAAGCACGTGTCGCCCCCGATTTATTTTCAAATAAGATCGACAAAAAAAGGCAACAGGTCGCTGAGGTTTTTGACAATCTTAACAGCCGCTTTGGCAAAAATACACTTTTTTATGGTGCCATGGGAGTTAACCCCCATTGGAAAATGCGCCGTAAAGAAAACTTCAAATCCGATTCTTCCTGGGATGGATTGCCCATCGTAAAAGCCTAAAGCCGTATACCGAAGAGTGTCCAAATTTTAGATTTTTGGCTTTGAAAAGGCCCGGGATTAAGCGATCAAAAATGACCCAATATTATAATATGGGGTCTTTTTTGATCGCTTAAACGCGGGAGCTTTCTCTTTGCCAAAAATCAAAATTTGAATGCTCTTCGGTATATTTCCTACAAAAAGCTCTTTAGATTTTCTGTATACTATATAGTAACGCTAATTGCTGGTACACTACGTTCAAACCCCTATACCGAAAATCGTTATCAAATTTTGGATTTTTGGCTTTGAGAAAGCTCCGCGACTAAGCGATCAAAAACGACCCAATATAATATAGGGGCCTTTTTTGATTGCTTAGTCGCGGGATCTTATCTCTGCCAAACACCAAAATTGGAACTCTCTTCGTATATACATCTTTTGGAGGGAAAATATGCTTTTAACCTATACCGCCAAACCATTTTTGAATAACACTTTAAATCAACAAGTATTCACGCAAACTGAAAGAGATTCTGTATTATTAACAGAAACAACCAGAGCTCTTCTAGACACTACTACAAGCACACAAGATGTAGATAAAGTCGCCTTTCAGGTGCTAAATAATCAGGTTTCTCAAGAGATTTACCCACCTTTTCAACTTGATTCATCAAGCGCTAATATAGATGAATCCGTCTTAATAAGTACAAAAAAAAGTACTAAAGCCGGCATTAAAATTAATGATTTTGACAGGATCCATAAAACATTCTCATCTTCTGATGAGGGGCCTAAAAACAAACCTCTAGAAAAAGACCTCCATAAGTTAAAAGGAAGGCGTTCAAGCCCAATTAGCTATCACCCTCTTACAAACCCTTATCATCCACTTTCAGGCTTTTCTGAAGAGAAGGAATTATTGAAAAAAGAAGATGCACACGCTAGCAACCACATTACAATAACTTCTCGCTTGCATTCCCCTAACTCAAAAAACTCTACAGATCCCTCTCCACGAATTTCTCCTAAACGCTCTCCACGGCTTTCTCCTAAACGATCTCCAAAAGAAAAATCAACACACAGCCCCCTTACTTCACCCGGGAGAATAAATAGTAAGTCTTTAAACATCCTTTTGCCCAAAGAATTAATAGTTGGACATGACGATTTTAACAAGTTCAGAGAAGCTAAACCTCTTAATTTAAAAGATTACATATTCATTGAAAGTAGAAAATTTGACAAAAACATCTTAATAAAATTAAGAGAGATTTTAAAAAATGTCCCTCTAATTTCAGCTGTGTCCCTGCAAAATGAGGCCTTTGTTTTTTGCCGTGAGGCAATTAAAGCTCTTTTCAAAAATGAATATACTCTTGATAAGTATGCTGAATATGGATATGAACGTACTAATTTATTATTGTCAATCATTCAAAATGGAGGGCTTTTAGTAAAAAATCTCCTTCCATCGTTGGTTCAATTACGCAATTGTGTTGCAAATTACTTGACGGAGCAAAAGCAAAAGTCAGAATTTTCCGAAGATCTGTACATTTTTTTGCAAGAGCTTACCAAAATTGATAATTTTGGTGACGACAGTTGGGGAAAAAATCTTTCTGATTTCATTACTACTCTCGATCATATTCTCGAATGGGGTCGTAGTAAAAATTTACATGAAATTAACGGCTCATCCAAAGATCATAAGTCCAAAGTCCTGACTTATGATCCATATGTTCTAAGAGACTTAATTTTACACGCTATTGGTGGCCAAGCAATTGTTGAAAGCTTTAAAGAAGGTTCAAACACGAACGCCCTAAACATCATTAACGCTATAAAATTATGGGTTAAACCAAATAATGGTGAACACCCTGTGTTATTCAAAACACTTCAAGCCCATTGCGACAAAATCGCTATGCTTTGTGCAAAAGTGAATAATCTTAGTAATGTAGAATATCACTGTTTTGTCGAGCATTTATATCCTGTAGACATGCCTAACAAAAATGATATAAGTTTTGCATCCCCTAGATTTTTCTCTCAAGCAAGAATTGGCATTGAAAATAGTTCTAAAACACCGCCAATTTATAATTTAAAATGGCAAAAGCTTTATCCAACCTCTTATTCCGCAGATGCAACTAACAAAGTTTTCAAGGGTCTATTTGAAGATAGAAAAATTCTGCAAACCAAAATCACAGTAAATAACTCGACTTTTTTTTGATGCAAATTTACAATCCAGCCCTATATTTGAGAATAGTTTCTGCTGGCAAAAAATAGATAATGATCCTACCCTTAATTTTTTAGCTAATTTTACGAAATGTTGCTACTCTTATGGGTTAGGAACTACTAATTCTCTAGTAGGAAAACATGTTAGAGATCTAAAAAGATACTATGATTACCCGGATGAATGGACAAACAAATCAAATGAATTTAGGCCTCCAATCCTTGAAGATGAATTTCCTATTTTGAAGATTGCAGAATTAATGACTAGAGACTGTATGGATGTGGCAATAAAATATCTGAATGTTCTCTTACCTCTATTTTTTTCTGACAAGACTTCCCCCTACCTTGCTAACCTTTCAGAAGGTGTTTCAGAGCATCAAATTCAAATTCTAAATGAGCATAATTATTATGTAACTCAAACTAGTCAATTTAATGTGTGTTTAAAAGAAAACCCTCAGGAAATTTTAGCTACAGTCTCGTTTTCATGGCGAAATGAACCAACCTTAACCCCTTCCCAAATAAAAGGGTGGAGTGGGGTTTTGAAAATTGATTGTAAAGTTCACAATTTGGATCACTGGGAACCAATAATGGAGCATTTGGTGACTCCTAATGCTCCCACCGGACCTCAGGGGTTGCACTTTAGTAGAGAAATAACGACATATTGAGGCGAAAAGAGCCAGTAAGCATCACAATAAAAAAATGAAGCAATCCTAAATGGAAATATCTTCGCTATATTTGAGAGTGGGCTGAATACGAGATCGAGTCTAGGCCATGCTTACTGCGTGGTAAACATTCATACCGAAAGAGCGTTCAAATTTTGGATTTTGGCTTTGAGAAAGCCCCGGGATTAAGCGATTAAAAACGACCCAATATTATAATATGGGGCCGTTTTTGATCGCTTAATCTCCGTTCTTATTTTAAGTTTAATGGCATGCCAGAAAATTACTTTTCACTTATTGCATTAAATGGCATAAGAAAATTTAGATGATTTGTCCATTAATCTAATTTATTTTTCTCGATTCCACAGGAGAATTTTATATGATGCCCATCGGCGATGACAATTCACAGCGTAAATCTACACCAATTATTACTTACGCTTTGATCCTTCTAAATGTTCTTGTCTACTTTTTGGAAGTCAGCGGCGGAGAAGAATTTGTACTCAAATGGGCATTTGTTCCTAGCCGATTTTTGGCAAATCCCATTGCAGAACTTCCCACTCTTTTTACTTCAATGTTCATGCATGCCGGTCTCGGACATTTGGGCGGCAATATGCTCTATCTATGGATTTTTGGAGATAATGTTGAAGATCGATTTGGAAAATTAAAATTTTTAATTTTTTATCTTCTTTGCGGAATAGCAGCTACTTTTTCGCAGCTCTTTTTTTCTATTGCCTCGCAACGCCCTAACGTAGGGGCTTCTGGCGCCATTGCAGGCGTTCTCGGAGCTTATATTTTAATGTGGCCTCAAGGTGAGGTCAAAATTCTTGTAGGTCACTTCATCAGTCAAATGCCGGCCTTATTAGTGATTGGGTTTTGGTTCTTTTTGCAATTTATAAGCGGAGTAGGATCTGCAGCTTCTACTACAGAAGAGGGAGGGGTTGCTTATTTCGCCCATATCGGTGGTTTTATAGCCGGATTAATCTTGGCGTTTGTATTCACGAGGACAAAATAGATGGGAAATTCTAAGAATGATAATACCAACAACCAACTCGCAAATAACCGAACTTTTCTATCTTGGGTTAGAACAAGTATTGGAGTTATGGCATTTGGTTTTGTTATTGAAAGATTTAATTTATTTATAATGCAAATTTCTCATGTCTTAACTAAATTTGATCCATCACAAGATGTATTTAAATCCTTTGTTCCAAATGGCAATTCATCCTTTTTAGGAGCTTTGCTTGTACTTGTAGGCGTGGCCATATGCCTGCTGGCATTTATTCAATTCTTACAAGATCAAAAAAAGATTGCTGCAGAAAATTATTACCCTTCAAATTGGCTTTACGCTTTACTAACAGCCACTATTTTAGTGGTAGGAATTTTTCTTGTCTTCTATTTGAACAGTAATTTTCACATCGCTTAATCTATGTGTAAGGTTAGGCGGAGCTTCCCGCCAAACACATTTGAAGTGAAATTAGCGCACTTTTTGCCTTCAACTCTACACTTTATATAGGGTCGTCTTCGTCAGAAATCGGTCGTGTAATCAACCGCACACGCCGCTGATTGAACAAATAAAGATAAAACCAATCAAGCATCACAAGTGTCTTATTTGGGAAACTGATGATGTATGCAACGTGTATAAAACACCAGGCCAACCAAGCAACAAAACCTGAAATTCTCAGCTTACCTACCGCAGCTACAGCTTTACCCTTTCCAATAGTAGCCATCATCCCTTTGTTAAAATATTTAAACTTCTTGCGATCGACTATGGGAATTTGTTTTTTTATCAAACTAGCAACATAACGACCTTGTTGAATCGCAACCGGAGCAATTCCAGGCAAGGTTGCGCCTTCATCATCTAAACAATAAGCAGCATCGCCAATAACAAAAAGATCCGGATAATCAGGTATTGACAAATCCGGCTTAACGATAACACGCTTCGATCTATCTAAAGGCACGCCTAAAGTTTCTAAAAGGGGTGACGCTTCATTGCCCGCAGCCCAAATGATATTTCTACTTTCAATATACCTTTCTTTAATCAAAATTCCATCAGCTGTAATCTGGGTTACAAATGACGATAACAATACTTCGACGCCGAGTTTTTCAAGATCTTTTTTAGCTATGTCCCCTAGTTCCTTTGGAAAACTAGATAACAGCTGATCGGCGCCTTCAATCAAATAAATTTCTGTCTGCTCAGGTTTAATATTTCTAAAATTCTTAGACAACGACTTGTGTGCCATTTCAGCGATAGCCCCGGCCATTTCAACTCCGGTTGGACCTCCGCCAACAATAATAAACCGCATCATCTTTTGCACCATAGCAGGGTCATCTGAACATCTCTCGGCTCTTTCATAACTTAAAAGAACTCTTTCACGTATACTTAAAGCATCATGTAATGTCTTTAAACCAGGAGCGAATGCCTCCCATTCATCATGCCCAAAATATGAATGCCTAGACCCTGTTGACAAGATGAGATAATCGTAAGAAAAATGTTCTCCATTTTCAGAGACAACTTGCTTGTTTGCTTTATCGATAGCGACAATTTCAGCTAAAAGAACAGAGGCATTTTTTTGAGAAGCTAAAATATCACGGATCGGAGAAGCAATATCTCCTGGAGATACCGCGGCACTTGCAACTTGATAAAGTAATGGTTGAAAAAGATGGTGATTAGATTTATCAATCAACAAAATGTCGACGTCGGCTTTTTTTAAAGCTTTTGCGGCGTTTAGTCCCCCAAAGCCGCCTCCAATAATCACAACTTTTGGACGCTTCATAAACACACCATTTTTATTTACAGGAAAATATTTTGCATTTCATTTAGGGGGCCTAGTCTTAGCCTCTTTTACTATATAGTTTTATTTTGATTTATTTACCAATAAGATTGCTTTTTGCGTGCTGAAGTAGGGCATTAAAAATGTGTGGCCAGTGGCTTGATTTGGAAAACTGGTACGTTCATCGCAAATAATTATTTGCGGTTTATGAACTAAAGAATGGCAACACGCTGCTGTTGCCCTCCAGATAGTTTATCCGGATGAGTTCCAATTTTGTCACCCATGCCAAATTTTACTAACGATTCCTTGGCTGCATTCAAAGGCTCTGTCCGATTAACATTTTGTAGCAAAATCTTGATAGCAATATTCTCTTTAGGAATCATCTTAATAAAAAGGGAAGAAATGATTTCATTTTAGAAAATTTTCAATGGGTTGCGATTCAATAAAAAGATCCAAAATTTGTCCTGGAAATATAGGTAAATCATTTCTTTCAAATTCATAAAGGACTTGAAGAACGCGCGTATCGACTCTTTCGACAGTTTCACCCGTGAATGAGCTTTTTGGAATAATATAGGGCTCCGTCCGTACATATTTTACAGGAAAACGAATATTTCGATTCCTCTCACAAAGCCTGTCGCAAAGCCTGTCGCAAAGCCTGTCGCAGCGGCACCAGGCTTGTATCGCCAAGCATCATCTTCATCAATATCAATCCTAACTTATAAAGGGCTAACACGCCCCATCAATATCAAAGTCCCATTTTTAGCTGTCAGCCAAGTGGATTGAGATGAGATAAGCGGAATAATAGGAGCTATCTCACCGACATGGCAATTGACTTGCAGAATTTTCCCATCAATAGGAGCCTTGATATTCGATCTTTAAATATTGACTTCTATTTCCTTAACGTTAGCTTCAGACACTTTCAAGCTTTGTTCTGCGGCCAAAAATGCATAGTTTGTTTGCTGATAGAGTTGCTCACTTACAGATTTTTTATCTTTCAGCCGTTCGTAGAATAAAAAATGTCTTTTTTGAGTTTCAAAATTAATTTTAGTAACGTTTAAATTTGCATTTGCTGTTTCTAACACGGCTTCAAAATTCATAGATCCAGTTGAAAAAGAGGATCTCCAGCTTTTACAAGATCTCCTTCAACAACAAAAACTTTCGCAATAACTTCACTAAAAGGCGTGCTGACAGAAATATTCTGCGAAGAAGGCTCAATGATACCTGCCCATGCATTACTATGTTCAGAGGGCGATGTTGCCGGAGGAAAGAGTATACGTGGGACCGGTACTTCTCTTTGAGTCCATTGATCTATTACTAAACCAAATCGCACCAGCAATAGCCAATAGAGGAATTACATATTTGTACATTTTTTCCTATTCAATAAATTTGAATTTCTTTTGTACCATATTTTTTCCTCAGATGTAAAGAAAACTTTCGAAATGATATGTTATGTGAGAATAAATGAAGGAGTGGTACCCAAAAATTGATTTGATAATTCCACTTGTCAAATAAGCACTTAATAAAGAGAATAAAAATACAACCTCTTTAAAAGGAGCATAATATGACGGTTATTGTCGCAGCACAAGAATCACCACTTTCAGAAACACACATTTCTGAAATTTATGAAGAACTCAAGCAGCATCACCCAGGGATCACTATTCGCTCTCTTTTCATCAAAAATTCTGATAAAAATTCAGTTAAAAAACTTCCCCCACACGAAGTAGACTCTGCTTTGTTAAAAAGACGTTGCAATGCTGTGGTTCATCCCCTGGATGATGTTTCAGAACCTCTGGAAAGAGGGCTGACCATTGCCGCAGTTACAGAGCAAAAGCTTGCAATAGTTACCCACAAAGATGCACATGCGATGTTAAAGCTTTTTTCCTGCCTGGATAAACGCAGCAAGAAACCAAAGTCTGGCATAAGAACTTAGTAGAATAATGATTCTTCAGTATATTCAAAGACACCAAGGTGTTTACGAAGTTTAAAGGCTTCTCGCGCCCCTACCGGGGCGCACTTAATGATCTGAACCCCGAGTTCCGCTATCGCTGCACCCCATACTTCTACCCACATCTTTTTCTTTACATTTATTTTAACCATATTCTCTATATGCGATCCAGCCCTCAGATATCCTG
>JACDDG010000073.1 GCA_013817115.1 Parachlamydiaceae bacterium
CTAATATTCTAGTCAGTCATGCTGTTTCTATCCCCCGGTAGGGGAACTGTTAATAGCCCCGGGTGCAGCCGTGCAGCCCGGGGTTCGGGTCATTTTACAACGTGCGCCCCGGTAGGGGCGCGAGAAAGCCCCATAAGTGGCCTCTGTGATTATACAAGAAACATAGCGTCAGAGACTTTAGCAAGGAAAACTAGGCAAGCAAATACGCTGCTGACTAGTATCCATTTTAACACTCTCCTTTTAAGATATGTAAAAAAATCTAAAATACATACATTGCACTTATAGCGTTATACTTGGGGAGTAAGGTAAAATGAAAAAGAGAAATGTAGCTCTGGGTTTTTATCAAGAAATTTCCACTGCAAATGCAGTGATTAAAGAATTAAAAAATCATAAATTTAGTAGGTTTGCCCTTTTCCGTCGCCGAGCAGATCATGAGCTTGATATCAAAAGAAATATTCCTGCTAATTTATCCTATATTTTTTTAGCTGGAATTTTTTCAATACTCATAATTGTAGCATTAAAATATTTTTTAAATATTTTCTCCTGGGCTGTGACAGCCGCTGTAATAGCAACTTTAAGTTTTTATGCCTATTACATTTTTCGAAAAATCATCTCAACAGAGACCATAAATCGTTTTAAAGATCGTGTGATTATTGATGAAATATTAATTGTCGTAGAAGTCGGTCAATTTGAAGTACGCGAGGTCTTGTCTATTCTTCGTAATGTGCAGAGCGGGCATCCAGCAACCTTTCTTTTACGTCCACCTATGAATGAACCAAAAGATGTTGAAATAGGATATGAACCTCTTCCTTTAGAATTGCTCTGCCAAAGTGCTGCCCAGTTATCTGTATCCTTGCGAAGTACACAAAAGAATCACAATAAGCATTTTCCAAAAGCTTCCTTATCACTCATAGATAATTTCCAGAAAAAAACTCAGATGCTTCGATTTCTGCAATGTGATATTGCTGATGCAGAATATATCGAACACACCATTCCAACTGCTGCAGAATGGCTTTTAGACAATATGTACATTATAGAGGGAAGTATTAAGGATGTAAAAATCAATCTTCCAAAACCTTATTACAAGAAATTACCAAAAATTGTTGAAGGTCCTCTGCAGGGTTTACCCAGGATTTATGCTTTAGCAATTGAATTTGTAAAGGATACCGCAGGGGATATTGATCAGGAAAAAATTGTCCATTTTCTCAATAGCTATCAGATCAGTCAGCCGTTGACAATTGGAGAGCTGTGGGCATTTCCGTTAATGCTGCGTTTACGCATTATAGAGTGGGTTGAGAATTTAGCTATTCGAGTCGACAACAGAATGAGGGAGGGTGAATTAGCAAGTTTTTGGGGAAATCGATTTCTATATGCCGCCCTCCATGAGCCGAGCAGATTTCCTGCATTGCTGCATGATATTGCAAGCGACGAAACAGTATTCTCCGTACATTTTGCACAAGAACTGCTCGATCATTTATTTGACCAAGAAACGATTCTGCCTCAAATAAGAGAATGGCTAGAAAAGTATTTTTCTGCACCTCTGGCAAATATATTGCATGAAGACCATGTTCAAGAAACTTCTCAACAAATCGTTTTTTCAAATTTAATTAAGAGTTTAATTAGCATATCACATCTTTCTTGGATTAATATTTTTGAAACTGTCAGTCCAGTTGATGCCGTTCTACGAAAAGACTTCAACAATATTTATTCTGAAATGGATTTTGCAACACGTAATAGTTATCGAAACACGATCGAAGAGATTGGAGTTCGCATCCATTTATCTGAAGTAGAAATCGCAAAGAAAGCCCTTGACCTATCTCTTGAAAGTATAAAAGAATATGAAAAGCACATTGGTTACTATTTGATCGATAATGGACGTGAAGTTTTAGAGCAAGCTGTTGGTTACAAGCCTGTTATTTTACAAGGCATTCGAAGATGGATTATCAAGCATCCGCAAGCAATCTATTTCGGGGCTATTGCCTTTTTAACAACGTTAGGGGTCTTAGCTGCATTTTATCTTGTCGGATTTTCGAGACTTAATTTATTGCTTATTTCCCTTGCTCTGATACCTATTTCTGAGCTGTGTATTCAATTTGTGAACATAGTCCTGACATTTATTCTTCACACACCACTTCGACCAAAAATGTTATACGAGCACGGAATCCCTAAGGAATATAAAACTTTGATCGTGGTTCCGATGATTCTTCATAATGGAGATTCTATTCCGGAGGAAATTGAACGCTTGGAAATACGTTATTTAGCCAATACGGATCCACTTTTAACTTTTGCATTATTTAGTGATTTTGCCGATGCCAAACAGCAGCATTTAGACAATGATGAGGCATTTTTGTCGCAGGCAACTGAGGGGATTCAAGCATTAGATAAAAAATATGGCCCGAATAAATTTTTCCTCTTTCATCGACAACGGAGTTGGTCTCCAAGTGAAAATGCATGGATCGGTTGGGAGAGAAAACGTGGTAAACTCGAATTTTTAAATAGATTTTTGGTCGGAGAACAATTGCCTGAACAAATTGTCTATTCAGGCGATATAGAAGCCTTAAAAGGGATACGCTTTGTCATTACTCTCGATTCAGACACACAACTTCCAAAAGATAAAGCAAGAGCTCTGGTGGAAGTTTTAGCACATCCATTGAATCGCCCCTACCTAACTGAAGATAAAAAAAGCGTTGAAAGAGGATTTACAATCATTCAACCGCGTGTAGCTTCAGATTTTTTACAAGCCAAATCTTCATGGTTTGCTCGAATATTCTCTGAGGTGGCTACTATGGATCCCTATACGCATGCAATATCAAATATTTATCAAGACCTGGATGGAGAAGGGAGCTACCATGGAAAAGGGATATACGATTTAGAAGCTTTTCACACGTTACTTTCTCATCATTTTCCAGAGGAACATTTATTAAGCCATGATCTCATCGAAGGGGCTTTTGTCAGAGTCGGATTTGCAGGTAATATTTGTTTATATGATATGCATCCTCAAAATTACCTTGTCTCCAGCAAGAGACTGCACCGGTGGATTCGAGGAGATTGGCAAATTATCAATTGGCTTCGAAATCTTGTTCCTGTAGGGAAGGGAGAAGTAGAATTAAATCCACTTACTTGGTTTAATCGGTGGAAAATTTTCGATAATTTGCGTCGGTCTCTTTTGCCGATCGCGCTTTTATCCCTTTTCGTAGGTGCTTGGATATATTCTCCGAATTATAAAATGTGGACCGGCTTATCGCTATTTGTTTTGCTGATCCCCAGTATATCATTGGTTCTGAATAGATCAGGGGTTATCTCTTTCGAAGAATTTAAACTGATATTTTCAGAATTAAAATTTTCGATTTTAAGATCCTTAGTAAATACTGCTTTACTTCCATACGAGGCTTATAGCACTCTAGATGCAATTTTCCGTGTGGCTTATCGCCGGTTTTTCTCAAAAAGAAATTTGTTGCAGTGGACGCCCTCCGAACAGTTTTTAAGCACAGAAAAAAAACATTGTCAATTTGTTTTTCATCTCATCTGGGTTTCAATCTTCGCTGTGGTCACTTTTATTATAGTCTGCTGTTCTACTCCCCATACATGTTGGATAGCTTTACCTTTTTGTTTGCTGTGGCTGATAGCACCGTGGATTGTGCATTTGCTTGATAAGCCCTTAAGCCAAAAAGTTATCGATACTATTTCGATTCAAGACCAAGAAATGTTAAGAAAATTGGGATGCAAGACATGGCGGTATTTCGACGAATTAGTTGGTCCACAAACCCATTGGTTGCCGCCTGATAATTATCAGACCGCCTTGAATGTTGAAGTAGCCCAGCGCACTTCTCCCACCAATATAGGCTTATGGTTAATAGCCTTGGTTAATGCTTATGATTTTAAGTACATCACCTCTGATGATCTTATTGATAGATCCTTAGCAACTGTCGATGAGTTAAAAAAGCTTGAAAAATATGAAGGTCATCTTTTGAATTGGTATAATATCCAGACTTTAGATCCCCTTTTTCCTAGGTATGTATCGACGGTGGATAGTGGCAATCTTCTTGCCTGCTTGTGGACAGTCAAGCAGGCTTTGCTGGAAATGATTTCAAATCCAATTATTCCTAAAAAAGTTTTTCAGGGAATTGTGGATGCTTGTGGATTGCTTAGTGAAACTTATCATTCCCCGGAAATAGAAGCATTTTGTATTCAGCTCAATAAAGCGGACACAGGAAATCTTTCGGAATTCATTTTGACCATCCAAAATGCATTACTAGATATAGAAAATTTATCTGCTGAATCTATCAATTCCTATTGGCGCAATCAAATCAAGAAACAATTGGAGAGCTGGAATTTACTGATTTCTCGCTATTTTTCTTGGGTTACAATAATAAACGCATTGAATGCTGAAAATTTTTCAAAAATTGATCCCCAAGCTTTATTCTGGAAAAATGAAGTTTTTGCGTGGAAACCTTCTTTTGAAATGTTTGCCACTAATGATATCTTGCCTTCCCTATTTCAGCTTATTGCTGCAGCTCATAAAAGCGATGTTAGTGAAATTGTCGTTTGGGGAAAACAGCTTAATGAAGCGGTTTCAAACGCTCAATGGTTTGCCGGAGAAAAAGTGGGAATAATTAAAGATATTCTTAAGACAATCGAACAATTTTCCGCAGAAATGAGCTTTAAATTTCTTTATAGCGATGAAAGGAAACTATTTTCCATTGGGTACAATGTTGATGAGAAAAGACTTGATAATTCCTACTATGACTTATTAGCAAGTGAAGCTCGCATAGCAAGCCTTGTTGCAATTGCTAAGGAGGATGTTCCCTTAGAACATTGGTGGGCTTTAGGTAGAGTCTACAGTAGTCTAGATGGTCATAAAATTTTGCTTTCTTGGGGCGGAACAATGTTTGAATATTTAATGCCGCTGATATTCAATAAACACTATCCTGATTCGTTGCTTGGTGAAGCATGCCGATCTGCTGTTATCAGCCAAATATCCTACGGGGAAAAAAGAGGCATCCCTTGGGGCATTTCTGAATCGGCTTTCAGCGCAATAGATACTCATAAAATCTATCAATACAGAAGTTTTGGAATTCCTGGGCTTGGGCTTAAACGTGGTCTAGAGGAAGATTTAGTTATAAGTCCGTATTCCACAGTTTTAGCTCTGATGGTAGATGCGAAATCAGCTTTGGAAAATCTAAAAATCTTGTCTGACAAAAAACATGCGAAATACATGGGGGCTTATGGATTTTATGATGCCGTGGATTTTACTAGAAGAGTGAGTCCAAAGGGAGAAAGAGGTGTCGTCATTTATGTATACATGGCTCACCATCAGGGAATGATTTTGGCCGCTTTAAATAATCTTCTAAATAATGACAACATCAGCACTCTTTTTCAAAAAGATCCTAGGATGTGTGGAATAAATTCCCTTTTATACGAGCGCATACCCACTTCTCCACCGATAAAAATTACTCATACTAAGAAAAATCTTTCACATGCTAGATTGAAGCCATTTTCTCAAAGCCCAATCATGGGTGTCGTTGAAACTCCGAATAGTGTAACTCCAAAAATCAACCTCTTATCCAATGAAAAATACACTTTAATGATCAGCAATACAGGCGGAGGGTACAGCCGTTGGGGGGATATAGAAATTTACAGATGGAGAGCTGATACGACGCGAGATTCATGGGGAAGCTTTTGCTATATTAAGGATATTAACTCGGGCGATATATGGTCTTCAACTTACCAGCCCACCCAAAAGACGGGCAAAGAGTATTCTGTAAATTTTAAAGGAGATCGAGCTGAGTTCAGGCGGAAAGATCATCAAATTGAGGTCTTAACAGATGTAGTAGTTTCACCGGAAGACAATGCTGAAATTAGGTTGATCTCATTAACAAATCATTCTTCAATTGAACGTTACATTGAGCTCACAAGCTATCTAGAATTATCCTTAGCACCTCATCTTACAGATCGCTCACATCCCTGTTTCAATAAATTATTTATTGAGACAGAAGCTCTACCCGAATTTTATGGCTTATTAGCTTTTCGGCGGTTGCGTTCTCCTGAGGAACAGCCTCTTTGGGCTGTTCACAGTATATCTTCAAGTATAGAATATAGTGATAATATACAATTTGAAACAGACAGGAATAAATTTATCGGAAGAGGAAACTCTTTAAGAGATCCTGCTGCAATGCATGGAGACTTATCAAATAGTGTAGGCACCGTTTTAGATCCAATATTCAGTTTAAGACGTCGTGTGTTGATTGAACCTGGAAGAAGAGTCCAGTTTTCCTTAATTACGGCGATAGCAGATAATAGATCTGCTGCCATAGCACTTTTGAGCAAATATTTCGAGATTGGAGCAACCCATAGGGCAATAGAATTGGCTTGGACCTATTCACAATTAGAATTGCGTCATTTGCGTATCCAGGAAGAAGAGGTACAACTTTTCCAAAAGCTTGCAAGTCGCCTTATCTACCCTCATGCACAGCTCAGATCAGCAGAAGAAAGGATTCGTAAAAATCATTTAGGTCAATCCGCCCTCTGGGCGCAAAGTATATCAGGGAACTTACCTATTGTGGTGGTGACGGTGGGAGATAGTTATGATGCTGATCTAGTTAAACAAGTGTTATTTGCCCATGATTTCTGGAGCCGACGGGGACTTAAAGTCGATTTAGTTGTTCTTAATGAAGAGGAAGTGGGCTATATGCAGCCTTTGCAAGAGCATCTGCAAAATCTTGTTCAAGCGCACTCTTATCGAAATCCGGCGGAAACTCCAGGAGGTGTATTTCTAAGAAATATTCATCATATACCGGAAGAGGAGCTAAATTTGATTTTGGCTGCAGCCGGAGTAGTATTGATCGCTTCCAGAGGGACATTAAGGCAACAGCTGGTTTCGCCAAAACCACGCAAGTTGCCCCCAAAACTTGTCATAAGTGAAAAGATAGAAGAGGTTCCTTCCGAGCCGTTGCCATTTCTAGAACTTCCTTATTTTAATGGATTGGGTGGCTATACGCATGATGGGCAAGCCTACGTGATCTATTTAGGTCCCAATACAAATACACCGGCTCCTTGGATTAATGTTCTGGCTAATTCTGAATTTGGAACTTTAGTCTCTGAAGCGGGATTAGGATGCACCTGGTATGGCAATAGTCAAACTAACCGTTTGACAGCCTGGAGTAATGATCCTCTATTAGATCCAATTACCGATGCAATTTATATTCGGGACGATAAATTAGGAGCTGTTTGGACGCCTACGCCTTCTCCAATTAGAGAGTTAGACGCCTACCGGATTTCACATGGACAGGGATATTCAAAATTCGAACACAATAGCCATGGGATCGAGCAAGAATTAATGGTTTTTGTTCCTGTAAATGATCTAGGAGGGCGTGCCATACGTGTTCAACGCTTGCGCTTAAAAAATTGTTCTCCGAAGCAAAGGCATCTGACAATCACGGCCTATTCTGAATGGGTTTTAGGCGCAGACAAAGAGGACACTCAGTTGCATGTTATTACAGAATGGGATTCTGAAAGCCAAGCTCTGCTTGCCTATAATCGCTATAACACTGATTTTGGAAATTATGTAGCCTTTGCGTGCTCTAGCGTTATTGTTAAATCTTTTACAGGCGATCGTGCTGAGTTTATTGGACGCAATCGATCAAGTTCGAATCCCGAAGCGATGGAACGTGAAACACTGTCAGGTAAAACCGGAGCAGCTTTAGATCCATGTTCTGCCCTGCAAGTTTCTATCGAGAGCAATCCTGGCGAAATTGTCGAGATTATCTTTACCATAGGGTATGCTCCGGATATTGCAACTGCTCGTCAGCTTATTTTTGAGTCTAAAAATCCTGATAGAATAAATCAACTTTTTAACGAAACATGCGCATGGTGGGATAAAACTCTAGGCGTTATTCAAGTCGACGTACCGGACAAAGCCACCAATTTTCATGTGAACAGATGGTTAATTTACCAAGATCTAGTTTGTCGTTTTTGGGGAAGAAGCGGGTTTTACCAGTCTAGCGGAGCCTATGGATTTAGAGATCAACTTCAAGATGTGATGGCTCTTGTCTACACTCTTCCAGCTTTGGCCAGAGATTATATTCTTACAGCAGCATCACGCCAGTTTGTCGAAGGCGATGTTCAGCATTGGTGGCATTCACAAACAGGAGCTGGCATACGAACTCGATGTTCCGATGACCTTCTATGGCTACCTTACGTTACAGCACAATATATTCGTGTGACAGGCGATGCAAGCATACTCGAAGAGCAGGTTTTATTTCTGGAAGGGGATTTGTTGAATGAAGGGCAAGAAGAGGTTTATTTTGTGCCGAGAATATCCAATGAAGAAGCAACGCTTTTAGAACATTGTAGACGAGCTTTACAAAAAGGAATAACTTCCGGGCCGCATGGTTTACCTCTGATAGGAAGTTGTGACTGGAATGATGGAATGAATCGAGTTGGTGTTGATGGTAAAGGGGAAAGTGTTTGGCTTGGTTGGTTTTTAATTCATGTGATGAACGATTTTGCCGACTTGTTAACATATAGTAGTGACCAAAAAGAAATGGGTGAAGGATTCAGAGTTCAGTCAAAACGGTTAGCTGAGATCATAGAGACTACATCTTGGGATGGTACGTGGTATCGGCGTGCGTATTTTGATGACGGCACACCTATAGGATCAAAAGAAAATACAGAAGCGTTTATTGACTCTTTAACTCAGTCATGGGCAGTTATTTCCGGCATGGCGGATCCTGAGAGGTCTGCTATGGCACTTAAGTCTGCAGAGGAGTTTCTTGTTAAATACGAAGAGAAGCTTATTTTACTACTAACTCCACCTTTCGACAAAATTTCTCATGATCCAGGTTATATAAAGGGTTATCCACCAGGAGTCAGGGAAAATGGGGGGCAATACACGCATGGTTCTTCATGGTTAGCGATGGCTTTTGCGAGAACTGGTCAGGGCAAAAAAGCCTACGATATCTTGAAAATTCTATCCCCAACATTGCATACATCAACAGTAGTAGAGTGTGAACTCTATAAAGTTGAACCCTATGTTATTGTGGCAGATATCTACCAGTTGAAGGATCAAGTCGGGAGAGGTGGCTGGTCTTGGTACACAGGATCTGCCGGGTGGATTTATCGAATTTGGATAGAGGAAATTTTGGGCTTTAAGTTGCGAGGTGATGTTCTATCGATTGAATGTTGTATTCCTGAGGATTGGGATCAGTTCAAGTTAGACTATAAGCATAAATCTTCGACGTTGTACAGCATTATAGTGACGAATCCTGATCATGTAAGTCGTGGGAGCTGCAAAGTTACCTTAGATGGTGTTTTGCTGGAGGGGCAAGATATTTATTTGAATGATGATGGTGCGCAGCATGTTGTCAATATTGTTTTAGTAGGTCCTGGTGTGTAGGATGTAGAATTGCTTCCTCTTCGTCTCTGCCCCCTCGCGTTCATAGTTTTACGCATAAGTTTTTTTGACAAAAATGTTATGTTTACAAGCTGCGAAGCAGCAATTGTAGCACGTCATTCC